>CAKZJM010000237.1 GCA_936943315.1 uncultured Methylophilus sp.
ACTGGGCGGCGGCATCGCCTCCTCTTCTTCTCAGTACCACACGGTGGCGCTGTCTTCTTTCCCAGGCGGCGTCGGCGTCGGCAATGTTGTTATAGCTGAGTTCTTTGCCCTGCAACTGCTGCGCCGTCGCCAGGCTGCCGGGGGCAGGGTACAGGTCGCGGTAAAACGCGGCTTGCTGATGTGAGTTTTCGCCATAACGCAGGTCTTGCACTTTGACAAAGTTGCTGTTCATCTGGCCTGGGAACTGGCTTAACACCGGCTTGCCCGCGGACTCGGTTTCAGCAAAGTCGATGGCGGACAAATAGTTGCTGATGGCAGCGTCGTATTGCGCAATGCGGTTAAATGCGGCCACTGACAGTTTGAAACGCGTCGCTTTGGAAACACTGCCGTTGTTTGCTTTCAGTTCGCTTACCACTTCGGCGTATTGGGCCGCGTCGGTCAGCACCGCCACGTCATTCCAGTTTTTGGCGGCAGAGCGCACCATGGCCGGGCCGCCAATATCGATGTTTTCAATCGCGTCTTCCAGCGTACAGTTGGCTTTGGCCACGGTCGCTTCAAACGGGTACAGGTTCACGGCGAGCAGGTCAATGTTCTCGATGCCATATTCTTGCATTGCGGCCACATGCTCAGGCAAATCGCGACGGCCGAGCAGGCCGCCGTGTACTTTGGGGTGCAGGGTTTTGACGCGGCCATCCAGCATTTCAGGGAATCCGGTAAAGTCGCTGACTTCTTTGACCGGAATCTGGTTGTCACGGAACAGCTTGGCAGTGCCACCGGTGGAGAGGATTTCAACACCTAATTGATTGAGGGATTGTGCCAGTTCGAGCACACCGGTTTTATCGGAGACACTGATAAGCGCGCGTTTAATCGTCATAATGAATGTGAGTGGAATTGCGTGATAAAAATGAAAAGGTCTGATGACGAATGTCACCAGACCCGGTTAAGTCTATTCAAGGCCATAGGTGGCCATTTTTTTTCTCAGGGTGTTGCGGTTAATGCCCAATACGTCGGCGGCCTTGCTTTGGTTGCCGCCCACTTTATTGAGCACATATTCCAGCATGGGTTTTTCTACACAGCCCAGCACCATATCGTAAATGGCGTGAGGGGGTTGCCCATCCAGATGCGTGAAATAGTCGTCCAGTGACTCGCGCACGGCGAGACTCAATTTGCTATCAGTTTGCATTATGCTGCCAGCTCCTCGTTACGCTCGTTCTCGTTGTCGGAGTCTTCGTTGTCGGCATAGACCAGGCGCTCATTTTTTGCGCGCAGTTCGGCAAAAAAGTCATTGATGGCTTGCAGTTGCAATTCAATGGTTTGCAGGGTGTTCATGTTGTGGCGGAAAGCGGCAGAGCCCGATAAGCCTTTGGTGTACCAGGAAATATGCTTGCGAGCCACGCGCATGCCGGTCAGGTCGCCATAAAACGCATATAAATCATGCAAGTGCTCCAACATGACCTGATGGATTTCTTCAACCGTGGGGGGCAGCATGTGCTCACCCGTGTTCAAAAAATGCTCGGTTTCACGGAATATCCAGGGGCGGCCTTGCGCGGCGCGGCCTATCATCACGGCATCTGCCTTGGTGTAGTCCAGCACAAACTTGGCTTTTTCGGGAGTGGTGATGTCGCCGTTGGCGATCAGTGGGATCTTGATGGCTTGCTTGACGGCCGCAATGGTGTCGTATTCTGCATCACCATGATAAAGGTCGTTGCGGGTGCGGCCATGGATGGTCAGGGCCTGCACGCCAATGTCTTCAGCCATTTTGGCAATCTGGATGGCATTTTTGTTTTGCCTGTCCCATCCGGTGCGGATTTTTAAAGTGACTGGCACATCGACGGCATTGACCACGGCTTTAAGAATTTGTGAAACCAGCGGCTCATCGCGCAGCAGGGCAGAGCCCGCCATGACGTTACAGATTTTCTTAGCCGGGCAACCCATGTTGATATCAATAATTTGCGCGCCATTGTCCACATTGTGTCTGGCGGCTTCGGCCATCATGGCCGGTTCGGCGCCAGCAATCTGCACGGAGATTGGGCTGACTTCACCCTCGTGGTTGGCGCGGCGTTTGGTTTTTTCGCTGCCATACAACAGTGAGTTGGAGGTGACCATCTCGGACACGGCCAATCCTGCGCCCATTTTTTTGCATAGCATACGGAATGGCCTGTCCGTGACGCCTGCCATGGGAGCAACCACCAGGTTGTTCTTTAATTGATGTGGTCCGATTTGCATGGTATGAATCAGTGGCTACTGATAAGTCGGTGAAAAGACTGACTATTTTAACTGCAAATCGGCGATCAGGGAATGTCTATATCGGTTTTTTGCTTATTTTTTACGCAGCTTGATATGCGCATCGATCAGTTGCAAGGCGCGGTCACGGAATAAGGAGCCTTCGGTGTCTTTGACCCACATATGGAGTAAGCCGGAGAAAAACAGGTGTGTGTCCAGTGCCAGTTCTGCGGCGGAGAGTTGCGTCCCCACCTGGCCAATTTCCTGTGCTTTTGTGTAGGCCTGTTCCATTTTATGCACGAGTCCGCTACAGTTACTTAAAATTGATTGCAATACATCGGCAAATTCATCCACATATTCGCACTTGGTCATCATGACCTCATAAGTGGCGCGAGTGGTTTGGTCGTTATCCAGCACCTGTATCGTGCTTTCCAGGTGTTTGCGGATACGTCCGAGAGGGTCTTTGTTGGACTCTTCGGATTGGCCAAGCAAGGTGTCATCCATGCGGTCGATCAAGGGCAAATAGACCTCTTCGCGCATGGCATGGAACAGCTCAGCCTTGTTCTGAAAGTGCCAGTAGACCGCGCCGCGGGTGACGCTGGCGTGCGTCGCAATTTGTTCCAGGCTGGTGCGACTCACACCTTTGAGCAGGAACATTTCGCGTGCAGCATCAATAATACGTTGACGGGTGATGGCGGCATCTTCTTTGGTTTTACGTACCATAAGTCTCTATCGCTCTTTCAGATTCATTAAGGGTTCATTAAAGGTTCTTGTAGGGCGGGTATTTTACCAGTAGTGCCAAACTGAATATTTGGCAAATTTTTTGCACAACCCCATTTACATACATACATGTTTGTATATAATATACATCCAAGATTGTATGTAATCAAGTCTATTTTAAAATTTTTTTGAGGATAACATGTTGATTTCACAGACTATCCAGCCTCGTCATACCTTGCTCGTGCTTGCTTTGGGCGTTGTATTGAGTGCCTGCGGAAAATCATCCAACGAACAAAATCCAGCTGCGGGCGGTATGCCGGCCATGCCTGTGACTGTCCAGGCGGTGGCGGCGGAAACGGTGCCGATCCAGACTGAAGTGGTTGCACAAACAGAAGGTGCCAAGCAGATTGAAGTCCGTCCGCGTGTGGGTGGGATTGTGCTCAAGCGCCTGTATCAAGAAGGTGAAACAGTGAAGGCTGGGCAGGATATGTTTTTGATCGACCCCGTGCCTTTCCAGTTGCAGGTTGATCAGGCAAAAGCACTGATTGCACAGCAAAAGGCGCGTATTGAGCAAACGGCACGCGAAGCCCAGCGTTTGAAAGGCTTGCTGGACAGCAAGTCCATCAGTCAGCGTGAATACGATAATGCGGTGTCAGACAGTTCTGTGGCGACTGCCACCATGTTGCAGTATCAGGCGCAGTTGCGTGAAGCAGAACTCAACTTGTCTTATACCCATGTTAAGGCGCCAGAAGGCGGTATCGGCGGCCGTTTTGTCCTTTCCGAAGGCGCGTTGGCCAGTGCTAACACCACCTTGCTAAGTACGATTGTGCAAGTGACGCCTATTTGGGTACGTTTCAGTTTGTCCGAGTCTGAATTGCAGGCATTGGGCGGGCATTTACGTCCTGGTAAGGTGCAAGATGTGCGTTTGATCCTGGCGGACGGTAGTGAGTATCCGTTGTCAGGAAAAATCAACTTCTCTGCCAGCCAGATTGACCCAGCCTTGGGCACACAGCAGTTGCGTGCCGAGTTCCAGAATCCGGACAGTACTTTGCTGCCAGGTCAGTTTGTGCGTGTACGCCTGACTACCGGTAAACGGAATGGCGTGTTCCTGATTCCGCAAACGGCGGTCCTCACCGGCCAGCAAGGTAAGTTTGTGTTTGTGGCGGATAAAGATAAAGAAGGTAAAACGGTGGCAGCCGTCAGACCCATTACCGTGGGTGGCTGGTTTGGCGAACGCTGGAGCGTGTTGAGTGGTTTGAATGCTGGCGACCAGGTGATCACTGACAACCTGATCAAGGTGCGTCCAGGTGCGCCAGTGGCTCCGCATGCGCCTGATGCTGCTCCGGCAGGTGCGCCAGGCCAGGAAAAGCCTAAGTCTTAATACCTCTTGTTACGTTGAGATTATGTTATTCACGGCCTGAACCTCGCTTCAGGCCGATTTCAGGAAAAACGATATGACCCGATTTTTTATCACACGCCCGATTTTTGCCAGCGTGCTGTCTATCATCATCGTGTTGTCCGGTTTGGCAGCCGCTTTTAAGCTGCCTATTGCGCAATATCCGCAAATTGCACCGCCAACCGTGATCATCACTGCCAGTTATCCTGGCGCCAGTGCTGAAACACTGTCCAAAACCGTGGCTGCGCCGATTGAGGAGCAGTTAAGCGGCGTGGAAAACCTGCTGTACTTTAACTCCAGCTCAGACAGTAGCGGTACACTGACCATCACGGCGACCTTTGATATTGGCACCAATGTTGACCAGGCGACGTTTAACGTCAGTAACCGCGTAAACATTGCCCTGCCTCGCTTGCCGGAAGATGTACGCCGAACCGGTGTCGTGGTGCAAAAACGTTCTAACGACATCCTGTTGGTGGTGATGCTGATCTCCAGCAAAAAAGAGCATGACCGCTTGTTCCTGAGCAACTATGCGACGCTCAATGTGCTGGATGAATTCAAGCGCACCAAAGGGGTAGGCGATGTCACCATTTTTGGTGGCCAGGACTACTCTATGCGTATCTGGTTGCGTCCAGACCGTATGGCGCAACTAGGTGTTTCAACCAGTGATATTTCTGCGGCGATCAGTGCACAAAACGCGCAATACGCCGCCGGTAAAATTGGTGCAGAACCTGCACCTCCAAGCCAGCAGCTGTCATTTACCGTGACTGCTAAGGGCCGTCTCATTGATCCCGAAGAGTTTGGTAATATCATCGTGCGTGCCCAAGGCCCTAACGGTGTACTGCGCTTGAAAGATGTGGCGCGTATCGAACTGGGTGCGCAGAGCTATAACGTCGCCTCTGCACTGAATGGGCAGCCAGGTGTAGCGTTGCCTATCTTCTTGCAAAGTGGCGCCAACGCGCTGGAAACCGCTGAAGCCATCAAGGCCAAAGTCAATGAGTTGAAACTCAAGTTCCCAGAGGGCATGGATTACAACATTCCTTACGATACCAGTGACTTCGTCAAAGCGACCATCAAAGAAGTGTTCCATACCTTTGGTGAGGCGCTGGTGCTGGTGGTGCTGGTGGTGTTCCTGTTCCTGCAAAGCTGGCGCGCGACGCTGATTCCGATGATTGCGGTGCCTATTTCGATTATCGGTACCTTTGCCGGGTTGTATCTGTTCGGCTTCTCCATCAACCTGCTGACGCTGCTGGCCCTGGTAACCCTGATTCTAAAAACATATGTCGAGTGGCAGGCGTCACGGGATGCTGCCAATCAAGAAAAGGAAGTGACGGCTTAATATGAGCATTACCATTCAACACATCAGCAAAGGCTTTGGCCAGTTTAGCGCGTTGCGCGATATCAATTTGCAAGTGCCGTCAGGCGAGCTGGTTGCGCTGTTGGGCCCATCCGGCTGCGGTAAAACCACCTTGCTGCGCATTATTGCCGGGCTGGAAACGCCAGACAATGGCCAGGTATTGTTTGACGGCGTAGACACTACGCATGCCGATGTGCGCGAGCGTCAGGTCGGCTTTGTGTTTCAGCACTATGCCTTGTTCCGCCATATGACCGTCTTTGAGAACGTCGCATTTGGCCTGCGTGTGCGCCCTAAAGAAACACGCCCATCTAATGCCGAGATCAAAAAGCGTGTGCATAACCTGCTTAAACTGGTTCAGCTCGACTGGCTGGCAGACCGCTATCCACCACAACTCTCAGGCGGTCAGCGCCAGCGTATCGCCCTGGCACGTGCTTTAGCCGTCGAACCAAAGGTGCTGTTGCTGGATGAGCCGTTTGGCGCACTGGATGCCAAAGTGCGTAAAGACCTGCGCCGCTGGTTACGCCGTCTGCATGACGAGCTGCATGTCACCAGTGTGTTTGTCACGCACGACCAGGAAGAAGCACTCGAAGTGGCAGATACCATCGTCGTCATGAACCACGGCCAAGTAGAGCAGGTGGGTTCGCCGCAAGCGGTATATGACCAGCCTGCCACGCCTTTTGTCTATGAGTTTTTGGGCAATGTAAATGCCTTTGAAACCCCGCAAGGCAAAGGCTTTGTGCGCCCCTACGAAATTGCCGTCAGCCGCGAGGCCGATGCCAACAGTATTCCTGGTTCATTGACCTACGTGCATTCCGTCGGCTCACTGGTGCGTTTGGAAATCAAGCGTACCGACAATGAGCAATATGTGGATGTGGAACTGGGCAGAGAGCAGTTTAATCAGTTGAATTTCCAACAAGGCGAGACGGTGTATTTGAAACCTATACAGTTGCGCGTGTTTTAGAACAGTTACGCTTGGCGTCATCTTGAAACAGTGAGCTGACGCCATAAGAGATCAACTGTGAGCTAGAGCCAAACATTTAAGGGCAGCTGGCCTCTTAGTAGTTCAAAGCGTCTTTCTAATTCGTTTTGTAGTTTGCCAATCATCCGCAAAAGAAGTCGTAGTTGAGTGCGATTAAATGGTGCTCTAGTTACCATGCAAATTCCCCCGTGACCGCCATTGAGTAGTTCCAGAGAGACTTCGGTAACATCGGCATCAGAGTGAGCAACTTCTTTGTTTCTGATAGATATTAAGTGTTCGTGAAGCTTTTGCTCCAAAGGCGTTAGTACTTTCAAAAGTGAGCCTGGAACTGTGCGGTCTGCAAAGTGAGGGTCTCCGCGAGACAAAACAAACGGCCTTGCATAGGCCACAATCAGTGCTGTCGTAAGAGACTGAAGAAGTGGTGTAGGAGGGTGGATCGAGCTTCTGCGAAGGTCTCGTTTGAGAATCTCCTCAATTGCACCCTTAGCTTCTTCCAAGTCGATCTCCGTTAGCCACATCCGCCGATACTGGCGAAGCATGGCGTGCTGTTCTGGCGATAGCGAAACGTTTTTTTCTGGGATATGCATATAGCTCTCAGTTTAGTAGCGCAACAAGTTGCTCATCCTAAAGGGTTGCGATATGAAAAATGGTAGGTGTTATTGCAGAAGCTAATAGCAAAACGAAACCAAGAATTACCAGTCTGCGTTGCAAGTTGTGCAATCTATCAAGTTTTTTTCGAGCTGTGGTTTGTTTTTCCTGAGTTTCTGGGAAGTTTGTCAGTGTCGGAAAATTAATATGTTCCGAGATGTGTCCAGATACAACTAAAGCCCAGAGCGGTATA
>CAKZJM010000238.1 GCA_936943315.1 uncultured Methylophilus sp.
TTTTGCCACCAAGGGCAATGAAGATTGCCATGTTATTTTACGTGGTGGCAAAGCGCCTAATTTCGATGCACCCAGTGTGGCATTGGTCTGTGATCAATTAGCCGACGCTGGTCTGGCACCGGTATTAATGGTGGATTGCAGTCATGGTAATAGTCAGAAGCAATACAAGAATCAGATTTCGGTAGTCAATGATGTCGCCAAACAGGTTTCTGGCGGGGATTCGCGTATTATTGGCGTGATGCTGGAGTCTCACTTAAACGAAGGCCGTCAGGATCACTCTCCGGGATGCACGCTTAATTATGGACAATCCATCACCGATGCCTGCCTGGGCTGGGATGATTCGGTAGCCGTGCTGGAAACATTGGCGGCTGCGGTTAAAACGCGCAGAGAAAAGCAGGCCGCTGAAGAATAAGCGCTATATGAATCATAAAAGCCGTGCGATATGCACGGCTTTTTTATTGGAGCTGAGCCTTGAAAGAAGTGCGCTCATGAAAATCATGAGCAGGGAATCATTGTCAGTTGCAGGCTGTTCATGCAACGCATGCGTATGATGCCAGTCTTACTTAGCAGTCACCGCACGCATGTAGTAAGGCGGTTGGCCATGACACAGTAGTCAATGAACAATTGTTGTATGATGCGGGTTG
The DNA here is from genome assembly GCA_936943315.1 of uncultured Methylophilus sp. Classification (GTDB taxonomy): domain Bacteria; phylum Pseudomonadota; class Gammaproteobacteria; order Burkholderiales; family Methylophilaceae; genus Methylophilus. Next base: position 645 of record CAKZJM010000238.1, read on the forward strand.
ACACTCTCATCTACACACACGATTAACAAAGATTGAATAACGAGCGATTATGCATATACACGTATTAGGGGCTGGCGCTGGCGGTGGTTTTCCGCAGTGGAACTGTAACTGTCAAAATTGTGATGGTTTGCGCAAAGGCACGATTAAAGCCAAGCGCCGCACACAGTCTTCCATTTGTGTCTCAAGCAATGGCGTAGACTGGGTATTATTTAACGCATCCCCAGATGTGCTGCAGCAAATTCAGGAATTTGCGCCATTACAGCCAGGCCGTGGCATCCGCGATACCGGTATTCAGGGCATTGTGTTGATTGATGCGCAAATTGACCATACCACCGGCCTGTTCATGTTGCGCGAAGGGCAAGTGAAACGTGAAATTTATTGCACCAAAGCTGTGTATGGTGACCTCACTTCAGGTAACCAGATTTTAAATATCTTGGGCCATTATTGTGGCATCAACCATCACGAAATCCCAATTGATGCCAACGATATCAGCCACGCACACAGTTTTGAAATTCCAGGCGTGCCTAACCTGCGTTTTACGGCGGTGGCTCTCAAAAGCGCCGCGCCACCATATTCCCCACACCGCAATGACCCGCATCCAGGCGATACCATTGGGGTGTTGATTGAAGAAATTTCTACCGGCAAAAAATGCTGGTATTCACCAGGATTGGCAGAGATTGAGCCACATTTGCCACCATTAATGAATCAGGCAGATTGTATTATGGTTGACGGTACATTCTGGACGAACACTGAAATGCTGGATATGGGCTTGATGACCAAGACAGCACGTAGTATCGGCCATAACCCGCAATCTGGCCCGGGCGGCATGATAGAAGAGTTGGACAAGTTTGGTGCGAACAAGCCAGTCCGTAAGGTGCTGATCCACATCAACAATACCAACCCGATTTTAAGGGAAGATTCCGCCGAACGTGCAATCCTCGATGAACACAAGATCGAGGTCGCATATGACGGCATGGACATCATTCTATAGGAGAGCAAAATGAACGCAGTGACTCAGGCACAATTGCCATGGACCCGTGAGGAGTTCGAGGCAAAACTTCGCGAAAAAGGGCAGGGTTACCATATTTATCATCCATTTCATGTGATGATGTATGAAGGCAAATTAACCAAAGAACAGTTGCAATGCTGGGTCGCCAACCGTTTTTATTACCAGATCGCCATCCCCATGAAAGATGCTGCGATTTTATCGAACTGCCCGGATAAAGAAGTGCGTAAACAATGGATTGTGCGCATTACCGACCATGATGGCGTGGATGGTCAAATTGGTGGTATTGAAGCCTGGATTAAACTGGGTGAAGCGGTAGGCCTGACGCGTGAACAAGTGACCAGCTTGGAACTGGTTTCGCCTGGCGTCCGTTTTGCGGTAGATGCGTATATCAATTTTGCCAAACAGCGCCCCTGGCAGGAAAGTGTCTGCTCCAGTTTGACTGAGTTGTTCGCGCCACACATTCATCAGCAACGCATCAGCTCCTGGCCCAGTATGTACCCTTGGGTTAAAGAAGAGGGCTTGATGTACTTCAAAAAACGCCTGACTGAAGCCCGCCGAGATGTAGAGCAGGGCTTGAGTGTGACTTTGGATTATTTCAGTACCTCACGCGAAATGCAGCTGAAAGCACTGGAAATCCTGCAATTCAAGCTGAATGTGCTGTGGGTAATTGCAGACTCCATTATGCTGGCTTCAACGGAGATTAAAACCGAAGGCCGCGATTACCTGCGTCAGCCGGTGATCAAGATTGAAAATTAGCTTGTCGCCTGATTTGGGCATTTGAAAGTAGAAATATGGAAAACAATATTCAGCACTCGGACATTTATGCCATTGCCTTGCACCACCGTTTTCAGTGGGAAGAGGCTCAGCAAAGCTATGTGATCCTGTTCCCAGAGGGCATGATCAAGTTGCATGGTGGTGCAGGTGAGATACTGAAGCGTGTCGATGGCAAAGCGAGTGTGGGTGATATTGTGACCGATTTGAAAACCACTTTTCCTGATGCCGAAGACATTGAAAGCGATATCCTGGGCATGTTTGACCTTGCTGTGGGTAAAGCCTGGTTACGCAAGGTGAATTAATCCGGAAGGAGCGCATCATGGCACAATTAAATAACGGTGTTGCAGCAAGTGTGACTCAGAAACAGCCACTCTGGTTGTTGGCAGAGGTGACGTATCGGTGCCCGTTGCACTGTGCGTTTTGTTATAACCCGACGGATTATGACAAGCACACCAAAAATGAATTGACGACTGAACAATGGATCAGCGCCTTGCGTGACGCCCGTAAAATGGGCGCCATTCAACTGGGGATCTCAGGTGGTGAGCCTTTGTTGCGTGATGATATTGAAGAGATTGTCGCAGAGGCCCACAAATTGGGTTATTACAGTAACCTGATTACCTCTGGGGTTGGCCTGACGGAAAAGCGTATCCAGGCCTTTAAGGAAGGCGGTCTGGATCACATCCAGCTCTCCATGCACGATGTGACCGAGGATATCAGTAACTTCATTACCAACACGCGTACTTTTGAGCTGAAGAAAAAAGTGGCGGCCATGATTAAATCACATGGCTACCCCATGGTGCTCAATGTGGTGATACACCGTTACAACATTGACCAGGTAGGAAAAATTCTGGAAATGGCCGAAGCCCTGGGTGCGGACTATGTTGAACTGGCCAATACTCAATATTACGGCTGGAGCCTGGTCAACCGCGATCAGTTGATGCCTACCCGCGAACAGCTGGCGAATGCTGAGGCGGCGACCAATGCTTTCAGGGAGCGTGTCGGCAACAAGATGAAAGTGTTCTTTGTGGTGCCGGATTACTTTTCTGACCGGCCCAAGAAGTGCATGAACGGCTGGGGCGAGGTCTTTATGATCGTGACAGCCAATGGCGATGTTTTGCCCTGTCATTCTGCCCGCGTATTACCGGGCATGACCTTCCCCAATGTGCGTGAAAATGGCTTGGAGTGGGCCTGGAAAGAATCGCCAGCGTTTACTAAATACCGCGGCATAGAGTGGATGAAAGAACCTTGCCGCAGTTGTGATGAAAAAGAAAATGATTTGGGCGGTTGCCGTTGCCAGTCATATTTGCTGAGTGGTGATGCGGAAATGGCAGACCCGGTCTGCACCAAGTCACCTAACCGTCACTTGATTGATGAAGCACTGGCCAATTCGCAAAAACCATTCCAGCGTGAACAGCCCATTATTTTTAGAACCGACAAGAACTCCAAGAAATATGTTGAAGGTGATAAGGAAAGAATTGAGCAGTTTCACGCATTGCCTTAGGCAAGCTGCCGTAATATGATTTATGATCTACAGGTGCCAACTGGCACCTGTATTTTTTTATGAAAGCCGTTCATTTTGAAATCTCGCTCTTCCATTCTGGTGTTAGTGCTCGCCGCACTGGCCGCATTAGCCCCGTTTGCCATTGATACATACCTGCCAGCCTTTCATGTGATGGCTGCCGAATTCGGTACCGATGAACTGGCCATCCAGCAAAGCTTAACGCTTTATTTATTGATGTATGCAGTGATGACGCTGTGTCATGGCGCCATCTCCGACGCGATCGGCCGTATCAGGACCATTAAATGGGGGCTGGCGATTTTTGTGCTGGCAAGCTTGGGCTGTGCCTTCGCCCCTAATGTGCAAACCTTATGGTTGTTCCGTGCCTTGCAGGGCGTCAGTGGCGGGGCGGGCAATACGGTAGCGCGTGCCATGGTACGCGATTTGTTTTCTGGCGCACAGGCGCAACGGGTCATGGCAACTGTGCAGTTATTGTTTGGAATCGCCCCCGCGGTAGCGCCTATTCTCGGTGGCGTTTTATTGGGTATACACTGGCAAGCCATTTTCTTCTTTTTAGCACTATATGCCGCCGTGGCATTATGGATGGCGGTGCGTTACTTGCCGGAGACGATGACCGCAGAAAAACGCATTCCTTTTTCTGTGACAGGCATTGCACGCACCTATGGCAAGATGCTTAAACACCGTGTTTTTCTAGGCTTAATTGCCAGCCTGGGCCTGAATTTCGCAGCATTTTTTATTTATGTACTGGCAAGCCCGGTTTTTCTCATCGAGCATTTGCATTTGACTAGCCAGCAATTTGGCTACCTGTTTATTCCTACTGTTACAGGCATGATGCTGGGTTCCTGGATATCCAGGCATTCGGCGGGCAAGATTGCGCCGACACGTATATTGCAATGGGCGTTTGCTTGGATGGTATTGATGGCCAGCCTCAACGTTGCCCTGCAATTGTGGGCGGGCAATGGTATTCACCATACCTGGTGGCTGGCGATTTTGCCGCTCGCTTTATTTAATATTGGCATGGCCACGGCCATGCCCGTGTTGTCGATTGCTGCGCTGGATTGTTATCCTCAATTACGTGGAACGGCTGCCTCGGCCCAGGCTTTTATGCAAATGCTTTGCTCTACGCTGAGTTCTGCCGTGATTGTGCCGTTGGTCTGGCACTCTACGCTCACGCTTGCGCTGGCCATGTTATGCATGACCGTCCTCAGTAGCCTGTTGTTGCTACTTTCGCGGCAGGCCAGAACGCCTGCTGCGGTGCGTGAATAGTACGTCCTCAAGCAAGGAAATATAGGGCATTTACCAGCTTCATTGCATATTTGAACTGCCGACACCTGTTTTAAGATGAAATTGTGACTGCCTGCCTTCGTGCACGGCAGTATTCAAAAGAATCATAATGGGAGTCAGTCATGGCAATGACCAGAGAACAAGAGGCGCAACAGGCGTATGTCAAATTACTTACCGGTCAAGGGGTGAGCCAGCGTGTACTGGTTCAACGCGAGTTTGTGATTATTCGGCTGAGTGCCTTTCTGAAAGAGATTCCATGTGATGGCAATCATTACCGCGCCGCAGTTGACCGCTTTATTGCCAGCATAGACCCGGCTGAAATTCCGACTATTCTGCCCGTGATCCGTGAGTTTTTCTCATTTTGGGTGCGCGATATTAAAGCAATCGCCGCCATGAGCCAGGCGAAAGTGTTTAACGGTAGCGCGCCCATGGTGATGGCCACTCAGGATGAACTGTTCAAGCATTGGTACGACCTTGATAAAATGGTCATGACCAACAGCGAAGAGCAGATTATGGATGCGTTTCATCAAGTATCGTATGGGCGTGGTTTTGAGCCTGCGGTCTTTAAAGAGCGTATGCGTATGGCAAAATGCCTGTTACTCTCTTTACGCAATGTCCCGCATAAGCAATCACACAGTTACCGTCAGATGGTAGACAGAAATCTGCCACTGTTTAATGCGCTGGGCTCCCAGCATACTTTCCTGAGTGTTTCACGTGAGTTTTATTACTTCTGGCGTAGCGATAAGCTTAAACCTCAGACAGAAACAGCACATGCACCACGCGCTCGCGATATGGCGATGGCAGCGTAGCTAAAAGAGATCTGAAAGAGTTTTAGATAAAACGCCAGCCTTAGCGCTGGCGAATTTTTTGCAGGATCAAGGCAGCAAGCTCTTCAATTGAACGGCTGGTAGAGTCCGCCCAGGGGATGCCAGCACTGCGCATCATGCCTTCGGCGATTTCAATCTCTTTGCGGCAGTTATCCAATGACGCATAAAAACTATCGGGCCGACGCTCACTACGCACTGAATGCAAGCGCTCTGGTTTGATGGTCAGGCCAAAGATTTTATCGATATTTTTTTGCAGCGCTGCCGGTAGGGCGCCACGCTCAAAGTCTTCAGGGATCAATGGATAGTTGGCAGCCTTGATGCCAAACTGCATCGCCAGGTAAATACTGGTTGGCGTTTTACCGCAGCGGGATACGCCAATCAGGATCACATCCGCTTCATCCAGCCCCGAGTTTGTCATGCCGTCATCATGGTTGAGCGTAAAGTTAATCGCTTCCATGCGCTCCAGGTAACTATGCCCTTTGACGCTATACGCGATACTGGCCCCGGTGAGCGGCTCCTGATTAAGCTCTGAGCCGAGCGGGTAAATAAAGCGGTGGAATAAATCAATAAAGTAGGCGTTAGCCTGTTTGAGATGATTGCGGTGCTCACCATTGCCGATAGACATGATGACGATAGGGCGGATGCCGTCTTCGTCGCCAACCTTCTGGATATGCTCAAAGGCGGCCTGCACTTTTTCGCCGTTATCGGTAAAGGGGAGGCGGGTGGTCGTGAATTGGGTGTTAGGAAAGTGTTCCAGCAGCTTACTCAGGGCACCTGCTGTAATCCCCGTACCATCAGAAACAATAAACACAGAACGGTGATTCATACAGGTGCCTCAATGAATAATGAGTAATGCTTAACAGCTTATTTCTTTGTCAGGCGCTGCCAGGTGGCAACCACGGTGTCTGGGTTCAACGACACAGACTGGATGCCTTCCTTGACCAGCCACTCGGCAAAGTCTTCGTGGTCAGAAGGACCCTGGCCACAAATACCTACGTATTTGCCTAAGCGGTTGCAGGTGTTGATCGCCATTTTCAGCAATACTTTGACTGCATCATTACGTTCATCAAAGCCATCAGCCAAGATGCCTGAGTCGCGGTCCATGCCTAATGTCAATTGAGTCAGGTCGTTAGAGCCGATAGAGAAACCATCGAAATACTCCAGGAACTCTTCTGCCAGCAGGGCATTAGCCGGGATTTCACACATCATGATCAGGCGCAGGCCATTTTCGCCGCGCTTGAGGCCATTAGCGGCCATGATTTCTGTGACAGCCTTGGCTTCTTCCAGTGTACGCACGAAAGGAATCATCAGCTCAACATTGGTCAGGCCCATTTCATCACGGACTTTTTTCATGGCAATACATTCCATGGCAAAGCACTCTTTAAAGTCTTCTGCCATGTAGCGTGCTGCGCCACGGAAACCAATCATCGGGTTTTCTTCATCCGGCTCGTAGATATCACCACCCACCAGTTTTTTATACTCGTTAGACTTGAAGTCTGAG
>CAKZJM010000239.1 GCA_936943315.1 uncultured Methylophilus sp.
ATCCCTGGCGAGCACTTGCTGCCAGCGCGGATCGTTTAATGTGTTTTGGGCTGCATGCATGTTCATAATAGGGTAATTGAGGTGTGCCGTTGATCAAACCATACAGCATCCTCCGCCTCAAAACACTCCGTTGCTTGCTGTTGAATATGCGGCGATCACACCGCTGAGGCAAGATGCGAATTAAGTGATAATGTCACTGTATTAAACAGCGATTCTGGAGAACAACCCATATGGAAAACAAAGTGGCATCACTCGAAACCGCTTTCGAGCAGGCTTTATTTGAGTTGATCCCCCAAACCAGGAATTTTGGCATTCAGTTTACCAAAATAGAACAGACTGAGCTGGTGGTGCGCGGTTCTTATGCACTCAATAAAAACCATCTGCAGATTGTGTTTGGCGGTAGCATTGCCGCCATTTCGATTACCACGGCGTGGTCACTATTGCAGCACAACATACAGCAGGCTGGCCTGGCAGGAAACCTGGTGATCAAGCAACAGGAGATTAAATTCCTGTTGCCCGTGCACGCCGACTTTGACTGTATCTCCACTTTACCATCCGCGGAGGCGTGGACACAATTTGTGGCGGATTATGCTGAAAAAGGCAGGGCGGGGATCACTGTGCAGGCACGGGTCGTTTGCCAGCATAAAACCACTTCTACCTTTGAGGGGGTGTTTGTGCTTTACAAATAAGTGGGATAAGCCAGGCTTACGCGACAGCGGTATCCTTGACCGACTTTTCTGGCTGCGACACCCAGGCTTCGAACGCATCCAGGCTCAAAGGCTGGGTGAAATAATAGCCTTGGAAGACATCGCAGCCCAAGTCTTGCAACACATTTAATTGCGCCTGGGTTTCGACGCCTTCAGCCAGAATTTCCAGTTGCAGGCTTTGCCCCAATGAAATAATGGCGTTCACAATGCTCTCGTGATCGTGGCCGTTGAGCAGGTCGCGCACAAAGGACTGGTCAATTTTTAACTGATCAAACGGGAACCGTTTCAAGTATGACAATGAAGAATAGCCGGTGCCAAAGTCGTCCAGAGAGAAGCAAAGGCCAAGCTCTTTGAGCGCAGCCATTTTGCTAATAATGTCTTCTACGTTATCGACCAGCATGCTCTCGGTGAGCTCCAGCTTAAGCTGGCTAGGCGAAATGGCCGAGTGGGCGATCATTTGCTGCACTTCAGAGACAAAGTGAGGTTGCAAATACTGCTTGGGGCTCACATTGACCGAGAGCACCAGATGACGTAATTGCGGATGATGCGCCCAGCGCTTTAGCATGGCGCAAGCTTCTTGCAAGACCCAGCCACCCAAAGCGCCAATCTGGCCAGAGCTTTCGGCCAGGCCGATAAATTGGCCAGGCATGATCAAACCGCGTTCAGGATGTTGCCAGCGCACCAGGGCCTCGGCCCCCACAATCTGCTGTTGCTGGTTGTATTGCGGCTGAAAATGCAGCGTAAATTCCTGCTTTTCAAGCGCTGCATGCAGGTCGGCCTCCAGGGCCACGCGCTGCCTGAGTTCGGTTTCCATTTGTGTGTCAAAAAACCGGTAGCCATTTCTGCCCGCTTCTTTGGCTTTATACATGGCCAAGTCAGCCCGGCGTAGTAGCTCATCGGTTTGGCTCAAATGCTCGGGGTCAAACAACACGACGCCAATACTGGGCGTGGTGTAGTGCTGGTAATTTTTGAGATTAAACGGATTTTTAAAGGCCGCCATAATCTTTTCGCAGACTCTCCTGGCCTGCTTTTCGGCCTGGGCTGGTTCGTAATGCAAGTTATCCAGCACCACCACAAACTCGTCTCCGCCCAAGCGGCTGACTGTATCTAACCGGCGCACGGCCTGCCTGATCCGTTTGGCGACTTCAATCAGAAACGCATCGCCGACATCATGGCCATAAGTATCATTGAGGGCTTTAAAGTTATCGATATCAATAAACAGCAGGGCACCCCCCACTTGTTTACGCATGGCCTTGCGTACCTGTGACGACAACTTCTCTTGCAGCAACAATCGGTTGGGTAACCCGGTCATGGTGTCGTAATAAGCCAACTGGCGGATTTGTGCATCCGCCTGTTTGCGCTCGGTAATGTCACGCAGCACGGCGACCCAGTGCGCGACCAAGCCCCCTTTATCATGCAAAGGCAAGGCATCCATCTCCAGTGAGATGCCCACGCCCTCCTGATTAACCGCCACTACCTCGGTTTTGATCGGCTGCATGTGCTGGAAAGCATGTTTAATGCGCTCCATCTCACGCCCGGGCGTGGCCTCTTTAAAGAGCTCGAATGGCGAAGCCCCCTGTAAATCTGCACCCTGCATGCCGGTAATGCGGGCAAAGGCTTCATTGAGGAAGACGATTTTTTGCTGCATGGGCGCGGTCATGGGCGCTTCGGTAATCATGACAATATCATTGAGCCGGGAGACCCCACTTTGTAATAAGTGCAGTTGTTCGTCCGATTGCTCACGCTCAATGGCCAATCCGAGAATCTGGGCATAGCTGTCCACAAAATCGAGTTCGGCCGGGTGGGGCACATGTTTTTGCTGACGGTAGATGGCTAACACACCGAGCACATGACGGCTGCGCGATAACACGGGCATGCTCCAGCATGCCCGTAATCCATGCACCATCGCCAGTTCATTGCATTGATGCCAGAGCGGGTGCGCACTGACATCCTCGGCAATCACACGTCCTTCTGTCAGCGCGGCGATGCCGCAGCTGCCTAAGCGTATCCCGTCTATCGCTTGTGCATAGGCAGGCGGCAATTTGGCAGACGCGGTATGGCGTAAATGTTCGCCATCCTGATCCAGCAAAAAGATGGCACAACAGGTATCAGGGAACTGCTGCTCAATCAGCCGCACAGCAGTATGCAGGATTTCAGTCAGGGCGATATCTGCCAGCATCATCGCCTGGATCCGGCCTTGCCCCAGCTTGATCGCTTCCAGTTGTTTGGAGGCAGTGATGTCTTGCAAGGAGCCTTGCAGCTTGATGATGTTGCCGGCCTGGTCACGGACTGCCTGTCCCATGG
>CAKZJM010000240.1 GCA_936943315.1 uncultured Methylophilus sp.
GATGTCGACGTTCGGGGAGGAGCGGCGGAGCAATCCGTATGTGGCGGATCGGATGTTTACGCGCTGATTTTTCCTCCGCACAAAAGTGCGCGGAAGGAATTGCCGCTCACGAAGCCCCTCTCGCCTTGCGCGAGAGACCCGCAAGGCGAGAGGGAGCAGTAGCAGCCTCAGGCAATCGCCCGCACCACGCCTCCATCCACCCGCAGCGCCGACCCGGTGGTGGCCGAAGCCTGTTCCGAGCACACGTACACCACCATGTTCGCCACTTCTTCCACCGTGGCGAAGCGCTGGATGATGGAGCTGGGCCGCATGTTCTTGAAGAAGTCCTTCTCCACCTGCGCCTCGCTCACCTTCTGCTCGCGCGCCAGGTCGGAGACGAAGGTTTCCACGCCCTCGGAGCGGGTCGGGCCGGGCAGCACGCTGTTGACGGTGACACCGCTGCCGGCGAGGGTCTCGGCCAGGCCGCGGGCCACGGCGAGCTGGGCGGTCTTGGTCATGCCGTAGTGCACCATCTCGGCGGGTATCTGCAGGCCGGATTCGCTGGAGATGAACACCACGCGGCCCCAGCCACGCCGGGCCATGCCCTGGGCGTAGAGGCGCGACAGGCGCACGCCGCTGAGCACGTTGACGTCGAAGAAGCGTTGCCAGTCCTGGTCGGGGATGTCGAAGAAGCCCTTCGGCTCGAAGATGCCGAGGTTGTTGACCAGGATGTCCAGGTCCGGCTGCGACTCCTGCAGGCGCTGCGCCACGGCGGCGTTGGCGAGGTCTCCGGCGAAGCCGAGCAGCTGCGCCTCCTCGTGGCGCAGCTTGAGGATCTCGTCCATCAGCGCGGTGTTGTCGTGCTGGCCGTGCAGCGGCCCCTGGTCGGAGGCGCGGGTGGCGTAGGCGCGGTAAAGCGTTTCGCGTAATGCGCGGTTGTTGCAGTATTGCATGACCGGCATATAAGACGGGAAGTGCAGCGTAAACAGGTAACCCGTCTGACCATCGGCTTTAGCCGCCTCAGCTGCAGCTGCTAACGAATCTTCAGGCAGGCCGGTCAGTTCGGCAGCGTCCCCGACTATATGTTTGAAGTCATTGGTATTGTCGAGAATGTTTTCTTCAAACTTGCTGCCCAGTTTGGAGAGCTGTTCGGCAATTTCTTTGAAACGCACTTTTTCCGCAGGTGGCAGCTCGGCACCGCCCAGTTTGAACCCACGGACTTCGTTGTCTATAATTTTCTTTTGTGCACGGCTGAGCTGTGCATATTCAGCGCTGGCCTGGATCGCCTTGTATTTGTTGTACAGGCGCTCATCTTGCGACAGGTCACTGTAAAAGTCGGTCAGTTTCGCCAGGTTTTCGTTATAGGCTTCACGCAACTCAGGGGTGTTGACCACGGCATTCATATGCCCGACGGGGCCCCAACTGCGGGACAGTTTTTCGGAGAAATCTTCAATCGGCTGCACAAAGTGTTGCCAGTCAGGCGTATCCGTCGCGGTGGCCAGTTTTTCAACCAGGGCGCGGCCTTCGGTCAGCAAACTGTCAATCGCTGGCGAGACGTGTTCTGGGCGGATGTCATTAAACTTGGGCAGGCCGTTAAAAACGAGTAATGGATTGGTGTTCACAACGTGATCCTTTGATGAATGCGATATGCTAGTAGAGGCCTATTATTGACCAAATGTTCGCAAGTGCGTGATTGTATATACTGATGATAGTGATGAGTTTATTAAATACAAGAGGCCGCCGCGGCTTGCTTACAGCAGTTCACCGTTAAATTTCTTAATCAGCGGCTCAATTTTTTCCAGGTCACTAAACGACAGGATTTTTTTAGCCTGTTTGGCCAGCACGCTTTCTTCACTTTGCAAAATCTGTGATTTCACGCTCAAAATATGCGAAGGGTGCATGGATAACTGGCGCATGCCCATGCCAACCAGCAGGCGTGTCAGCTTGATATCCCCGGCCATTTCACCGCATACCGAGACGGGTTTCTGATATTTTTCTGCGGCTTGTATGGTCAGTTGTATCAGGCGCAACACGGCCGGATGCAAAGGGTTATACAAATGCGCCACGGCATCGTCAGCCCGGTCAATGGCCAGGGTGTATTGAATCAGGTCGTTGGTGCCTATCGACAAAAAGTCCAGTTCCTGCGCGAAGGCCTCGGCGTTGATGGCCGCCGCTGGCACTTCTACCATGCCTCCCAAGTGTATATGCTCGTCAAACGGGATATTTTGCTTGCGCAGGGATTCCTTGGCGCGCTCGAGTAGCAGCCTGGCCTGGCGCAGTTCTGCCAGGTTGGAGAGCATGGGGATCAGGATTTTGACCTGACCGTAATGGGAGGCACGCAACAGCGCACGGAACTGCGTGTGGAAAATATGCGGTTCTGCCAGGCAGTAGCGCACGGCACGTAAACCCAGGGCCGGATTGGTCGCGGTGACCACTTCGTCCGGGTTGAGTTGCTTGTCGGCACCGATATCCAGCGTACGTATGGTCACCGGATAACCTTTCATGGCCTCGGCCACATGCTTGTAGGCTTCAAATTGCTCTTGCTCGCTGGGCATCTCGCTGCGGTTCATAAACAGGAACTCGGTCCGGTATAAGCCCACACCGACTGCGCCCGACGCCTTGGCACTGATCACGTCCTCAGGCACTTCAATATTGGCCAGCAAATCAATCGCCACGCCATCCACCGTGACGGCTTTGGTGGTTTTAATGCGTTGCAGCTTTTGTTGCGCCAGCTGCCACTGGTTTTGCTTGAGCCGATATTCAGAGAGGACTTCAGGGTCAGGGTTGACGATCACCATGCCCGCGGCGCCATCGACAATCATCAGCTCGCCATCATCAATCAGGTCGCGCGCACGTTGCAAGGCAACAATCGAGGGAATATTCAAGCTGCGCGCAAGAATGGCGGTGTGCGAGGTGACACCACCAACATCGGTAATAAACGCTGCAAACTGGTGGTGTTTAAACTGGATGGCATCGGCCGGCGAGACATCATGTGCTACCAGAATCATGGCCCGCTCCTGCCGGGCTTGCAGTTTCTTTTCGCTGGCGGCCAACTGGTCACGGCCGAGCAACACCTTGATGACCCGCTCCACCACCTGCACCACGTCCTGCTTGCGTTCGCGCAAATAGGCATCTTCAATGGCATCAAACTGCGCCACGATATCGTCCATTTGCTGCTTGAGCGCCCACTCGGCGTTGCACAGCTCATTGCGGATAATGGTTTTGGGCGCCTCGGACAGAGACTTATCGCTGAGCATCGCCAGGTGCGTATTGATAAAGGCACTCAGCTCGGCCGGAGCATTTTTAGGCAATTGTGCCTTGAGTTGTTCCAGATCCTGTTTGACCAAGCCAATCGCGCGTTCAAAGCGCGCAATTTCGTCTTCGACCCCGTCGGCTTCAATCTTGAAATGCACTACCTCTAGCAGCGCATGTGAAATCAGGTGGGCATGGCCGATGGCAATGCCACTGGACACACCAACGCCGTGCATGCTGAAGCTGGTCAATTACTCACCCTCGCCAAAGTAGTCATTCACCAGCGCCTGTAATGCGGCCAGTGCCTGATCTTCATCCGGGCCGGTGGCTTCGATGTCTATGATGCTGCCCTTGGCCGCAGCCAGCATCATGACCCCCATAATGCTTTTGGCATTCACGCGGCGCCCGTTTTTTTCTACCCAGACTTCGCTTTTAAACTGGCTGGCGGTCTGGGTAAATTTGGTAGAAGCGCGGGCATGTAATCCAAGTTTGTTAATGATTTCTAGGGAAAGTTTGGCCATAAATGTTTAAAGTTATTGTGCGTGATGACAAGTGGTTTTGGTAAAGTGGACGACGCCATCACGGCCGCCACTCAATGCTTTCTGGATACAGGAATGCAGGCCTTCGTGGCGGTAATTCAATACGCGTACCAACATGGGCAGGTTGACCCCGGCCACGCCTTCGATTTCATCGGGCGTCAGCAAGCGGGTGACGATATTGCAGGGGGTGGCGCCATAAATATCTGACAAGACCAACACGCCCTGCCCACTATCAAGGTTTTTGACCAGCGCCTGTGCCTTCGGCAAGATCTCGGTCGGGTCGTCGTGTTTGGAGATTTCAAGAAAATCGAGCTGTGCCGGGCGGTTGCCCATCACATGGGTCGCGCAATCGATCAGGCTGGGGCCCAGGCTGCCATGCGCAATAATCAATACACCAATCATAATTTTACTCTCAGAGTCCGTGAATTAAGGGGCGGCGGTGGCGTGGGCATCCTGTAACTCACGATGTCGTGTCATCACTTGATGCTGTTGCTTGAAATAAGCCCCGAGTTGTTCCACCAGGTAGACGGAACGGTGTTGCCCCCCAGTGCAGCCAATGCCGACAGTGACGTAGCTGCGATGGTCGTGATAAAAGCTTGGTAGCCATTTTTCTATATAGTGCTGAATGTCACGCTGCATTTCAAGCACCATGGGTTCATTTTGCAGATATTGCTGAATCGGGGCTTCTTTGCCATTGTAAGGACGCAAAACCGGGTCGTAATGCGGGTTAGGCAGGCTGCGCACATCAAACACAAAATCTGCATCGAGCGGGATGCCATGCTTGAAGCCAAACGAAATAAATGACAATACCAGTGAGTGCGGGCGTGCCTGCTGGTAGCTATGCTCAATTTGCAGCATCCAGTCACGCGTATGGTGGCGCAAGGCATTGGCCGAGAGGTTGCTGGTGTCTACATGGTGGCCCAGGTTGTCCAGGCCTGAGAGCAGGTCCCGCTCATGGTTAATGCTTTCGTCCAGGGCCTGGTCTGGTGTGCTCAGCGGGTGCTTGCGCCGGGTTTCAGAAAAACGTTTTACCAGCGTCTCCAGGCTGGCATCGAGGAACAGCAGGTGCACCGCGATGCCTTGGGTTTTCAGCGTTTGCAGGATATCCGGCAGCGATTCAATGGCAATGCTGCGGCTATCAATGCTGACAGCCACTTTGGCCGCGTCACGGTCGGCAACATGGTTCTGGATATGTGGCAACAAGGTGGCGGGCAGGTTATCAATACAGTAATAACCACTGTCTTCAAACACGCGTAAAGCGATGGTTTTACCCGAACCAGACAAGCCTGTGACGATCACCAGCTGCATGTAGCCAACCTTTTCATCTTAATTTGCTTTCCCTCAGCATGATTTGTTTTTGCCGTTGCGTGAGCTGTTTGGTGGCATTCACGCCGCGCAAAAGCAACATGTGGTTGCGCACGGCTGCTTCTACCAGCACGGCAATGTTGCGGCCAGCCGCAATGGGGATAATCACCTTGCTGACTTCCACATCCAGCACGTGCTGGGTTTGGCGGTTTGCGCTGAGGCGGTCCAGGTCCTGGGGTTTCATTTCATCCGCCAGTTCCAGCTGTATCATCATATCCAGGGGTTTGGTCGGTTTGACCGCATTGTCGCCATAGAGTGCGCGAATATTAAGGATGCCCAGGCCACGTACTTCGAGAAAGTCTTGCAGCAGCTCCGGGCAGCGGCCTTCCACGCGTTCGGGTGAGATGCGGTAAAAATCGACAATATCATCCGCCACCAAGCGGTGACCGCGTGAAATCAGTTCCAGCGCCAGTTCGCTTTTACCAATGGCGGCACTCCCGGTGATCAGCACGCCAAAGCCTTGAACCTCCATAAACACACCATGCATGCTGGTGGTTTCTGCCGTCGCCACGGCCAGGTAGTGACTCAACAACTCCATGAGTTGCGGGCTGATCATGGGCGTGGTGAATAAGGGGGTCTGCGATTGTTGCGCTGCTTCGAGCATGATGGCGGGGACTTTTTCGCCATTGGCCACCACCACCATGGCCAGATCTGTTGAAAACAGGTTGCTCACCGCCTGTTGCAGGGCGAGGATGCTCAAGCCGCCAAGGTAATCCATTTCTGCACAGCCCAACACCTGCACGCGGTTGGGGTGCACAAAATTCAAATGCCCAACCAGCGCCAGCGACGGTTTGGTCACGGTGCCTGAGTTCAGGATTTTTTGCCCACCAGACTCGCCAGCCACCCATTTCAATTTGAGTTTGCTGCGTATCTGTTTGTACAAGTCAGCGACAGAGATTTGCGCCATACGGGTTGTCAACGCGTCCACAAGTGTTGAGGCTCATTTTACAACCGAATGTGAGGTGGTGGGAGAGAAACGAGGTAAAAGTAATATAGAAGTGGGGTGTTTGAATTCTCTACCCGGGTGGGTAGAGAATGTAAGGCAAAACTTAAGAACTCAACTGGTGTTTCACTGCACCACCGGATTTATGGTGGTCACCGTTTTTTTCCTTGTGTTTTAATACCTGACGGTCAAGTTTGTCAGTAAGCATGTCGATGGCACTGTACATGTTCTCGTCGGTGCAGGCAGCGTGCAAATCGTTGCCTGGAACATGCAGTGTGGCTTCAACCTTTTGGGCGAGCTTTTCAACAGACATGGTGACTTTGACATCGATCACATGGTCGAAGTGATTGCTGATACGCGTAAATTTCGATGAAACATAGTCGCGTAATGCCGGAGTGATTTCTAAATGATGTCCAGTAAGTTGTAAATTCATGACAAACTCCTTTTCTCAGAAATGGTGCCTTTCCAGAGCCAATTGCCTTATCAATTGGATAGAGAGGACAGTTTCAGTTTACTCTTTTGAGAAACAGATGCAACCCGGAAGTGACATGGTTTTTTGATGTTAATCAGGGGTTGTGAAGAATTTTTGCAGTGCGTTTAGCGCTTGCTTTACAGCGTTTCGGGCTCAGCCCGCCCTTCTCAGCGTGAGGTTGATACGCCTGTTGCCGGTGAGTGGGTGCATGCCCGGTTTAATGGTGTTCACCCCGTGGTAAAAGCGGCGGCTGGGGCCACCCCACACCACCACATCGCCATGCTGTAGCGGGATCTTGACGGGTTTATCGCTACGGGTTTTACCGCCAAATAAAAACGTGGCAGGCAGGCCCAGCGAGACCGAGACAATCGGCTGCGAAAAATCTTGTTCGTCCTTGTCCTGATGCAGCCCCATTTTGCTGCCAGGGGCATACACATTGACCAGGCAGCTGTCAGGCACAAAATCAGCATAACCCGCTTTGTTGGCGGCGGCTGCGGCTAGCTGCAAAATCATGTCAGGCAGTGGTGCCCACGGTTCACCAGTCACCGGATTGGTTGCGCTATAGCCATAGCCTTGCGCGTCACTCACCCAGCCCAAGCTGCCCAAACTGCTTGTTTGCACCGACATGAAATATCCCATCGGCGTCATCATGCGCTGCGGTGGGTTGGATGCCAAGTGCTGCTGTAGATAGGGCCATAGCGTATCCATCGCCGGTAGTGCAAAGCCAGGTAACCAACAGGCGCCTGCTGCCAGCTGAATCACGTCCGGGCGTTGTTCTGTAAATAAATCGGTTGTCATGGCCAGTGAGTTGAAAATGGTGCCTTAGTGCATCCACTCAATACGGACATTCTTTTGTCGCGCAAGTTTTTCCATGTGCGGAATGGCGCGCTCCAGGTTCACCAAATGATCAGCCGCGGTTTCTTGATGAAAACCCAGCACCATCACGGGTTTCTGGGTGGTCAACAATTGCTCAAACAGTTGCACCAGCTGTTTGGCGCTGGTGTAGTCGGCCAAGGCCGCATTGTTAGGGTACTCCATCAGCCCTACGCTGAGCGCGAACGGTTGTTCAATAGGGGTGCTATGCGGATGCAACTGCTTGAGCAGGCGCACCATGGTGCTGTCTTTGTGCCAGCGCGTCGTGAGCAGGTTGGCATCAATATAAGAGCTATCCCAGCTAAACCGGTTAGCCTCCAAGGCTGCCTGTAGCTTTGGGCCAAACTGCCAGGCGCCAGCGCGGAAATGACGCGGAGGTTGAAAGCCATTTTTAACCAGCAGCTCGCTACTGCAAGCAACCAGTTGCGTCAGTTCAAGCTGGCTATAAGCGTACTCCAGGCTGACCGAATAACCGCAACTGGTTACGGCGCAGTCGTCTTTAGCCTCGGCAATCGAAGGCGCGGTTTGAAAGGGCACACCGCAATATTCAACCAGTGAGCGCATGGCATGCACATGCAAGCCAACGGTGTCATGAGGCAAAAAGGTACTGCGGATATGGCTGCCGATTTGGGCACGGTTCACGCCCGGCTGTATAAAATAGGCAGGATTAATCAGGTGCAATAAGGGGATCTGCGGAAATTTCTCCCTGAACCTGCGCATGGCCTGAAGATTGTCTTCTTCAAGTGAAAGACCTTCCCAGTCAACCGTGACCCACAACTGCATCACCTCGGTCGCCTTCAATGGTAAGGCCAGGCAGGCTATCAGGGCCGTCACAACAATTTTTCCAAATGTGTCAGCGGCCCTGGGTAACATCGCTTATTGCTGAGCGCATTTGATGGAATGCTGCACCATTCTGCCATCCATCAGTTGTGAGGTTTGCTTGGTAAAGCGGCAATCTTTTTCGGTGTCCAGCGTCCACTCGGTGTTATCAATTTCCGTGTAACGGTCTCTATCCCATGACCAGATAGAATCATGTCCACGCGTGGGTTCGTCGCCCATTTCTTTCAGTTTGCGGTAGCCGCTCAATTTCTTGTCCATGATTTCCAGCGTGTGCGTGGCCTGATGGGTCCAGATCGGTTTCGCCGTTTTTGCTTTCATCGAAAACAGCCACATCGGGCAGTAATGCGCATTACAAACACACATATGCGCGGGCTTCACCAGGTAAGCTTTTGAAGAGGCATTCAGCTGAACCACCTCAGCTTCAAATACCTCATGGGGCTTGACGTCCTGGCAACTGGCAATCCGGCTCGGGGCGACTTCTTTAGTCAGGTAAGCACTGATGTGGGCAGGCAGTTTAGCCGGATTCTGGAAGTGTTTTTCTATGCTGTATTCTTCAGACGCCATTAAGGCAGACGGGATCAGGAATATAAGCAGCAAAAGTGTTTTCATGAAAATGACTCATTGATTGCAAACTAGTATTTTCCAGCAAATTTGAATTTTTTGCCTCTAAATCTTCAATCTTTACACTATCCGCGACCGGTTAACCCCTAGCAAAAAGAGCGATACGCCTGTCTTTTCTTCTGTGGGCTGGTGCGCCTCCAACTTAGGAACACGGAGGCGGGTGCGCCTCAACCCAAAATAACTGAGGCGGGTGCGCCTCTAACTTAGAATGACTAAGGCGGGTGCGCCTCTAACCTAGGATGACTGAGGCGGGTGCGCCTCATCTATAGCGGCAGAGTCGCACGAGGTCAACGACGGCTCATCAGCTTTCGCCTACTGCCTGATTCACTGCACCCGCCCTGGAATTGTAGGGCATTCCACGACATTCAGCCATGCATGCATAGCGTATAATTCGTGCTATGCCTTTATCCATCCGTCAGATTCTGGCCCATCAGGGCTATGCGTTTCCCAAGTTGCTCACTTACCGTATTTTCATGGTGTTGTCTTACCAGATGATGATGGTTGCGATTGGCTGGCATATCTACGAACTCACACGTGACCCGTGGTCGCTGGGCCTGATCGGGTTGGCGGAGGTCATTCCGTATATGGGTAGTGCCCTGTTTGCCGGGCATGCGGTGGACCATTATTTTTCGCGGCGGGGCTTTGCGGTGGTGTCTGCGCTGTTTCTGGCCATGAATGCCGGGTTGCTGGTGTTGATCACGCAATACCAGGTGCACAATACCGCCGCCTGGATTTATGGCACTGTGGCCCTCACCGGGTTTGCGCGCGCTTTGATTTCGCCTAGTTATAACACCTTGTTTGCGCTGATTATTCCGCGGGCATCCATTGCAAAAGCGTCTGGCATTGGCAGCTCGATGTTCCAGATTGGCCTGATTGTCGGCCCCGCCATTGGTGGGTTGCTGGTGGGGTTTGCCGATAAATATGTCGCTTATGAAATTTCGGCCATCCTGGCGTTGGGTGGCGCCATAGCGGCGCTGGGTTTGCGTGTGACAGAGCACCGTAGCCACGCGCCCATGCAGGTGTTTGCCAGCATTGGCGAAGGCTTGCGCTTTGTCAGCCGCTCGCAAGTGGTGCTGGCGGCGCAGTTGCTGGATATGTTTGCCGTGCTGTTTGGCGGGGCGGTCGCCATGTTGCCGGCGTTTGTGCATGATATTTACCAGATGGGGCCAGAAGGGCTGGGGGTGCTGCGGGCAGCGCCTGCCTTCGGTGCGATTGTGACCGGCGTCTGGCTGGCAAAGCACCCGATACACCAACATAGTGGGCGCTGGCTGTTATTGGCCGTGGCAGGGTTTGGCGTGTGCATGATTGCGTTTGGCTTGTGCCACACCTACTGGCTGGCGATTGTGATTCTGGGGATTTCCGGCATGATGGATGGCGTTTCGGTCATTTTGCGCCAAACCATTCTGCAACTGGCGACCCCGGATAATATGCGTGGTCGTGTCTCGGCCATCAATGGCATCTTTATCGGTTCGTCGAATGAGCTGGGCGCGTTTGAATCCGGCCTGACTTCCAGGCTCATGGGCCTGGTGCCGTCGGTGATCTTTGGTGGCTGCATGACCATTCTGGTGGTGGGGGTCACGGCCCTTAAAGTGCCTAAACTGCGCGACCTTCATCTCTCACAGCTGCATTAAAGGCCATGCGCGACCTGGACCAGTTGTTTCAAGCTTTACAACGTTCCAAGTTTCGCACCGGCTTTCGCCTCAATAGCAAAGACCTGCATTACCTGCAGCAAAAAGGCCTGCACACGGTGCTGGACCATGCTGAGCATTTTATTGCCGAACGCCTGGCCCCGGCCGAGATCGCCAACGATGGTCAGCAAACGCCTATGCGCGGGCATCCGGTATTTGTCGCACAACATGCCACGGCCACTTGCTGCCGCGGCTGTTTGACCAAATGGCATCGGCTGCCCGCGGGCCGCGCACTCACCCTGGAAGAGCAGGCCTATGTGGTGGTAGTGATTGAGCGCTGGTTGCAACGCTATATGGCTGATTCCGCAAGCGCTGAAAAAGAATAAAAAAAGGAGAAGGCCGCGAGGCGCTTCTCCATCAGACACGTAGTCTTTATGGCCTTAGGGATTCGGCGTTGGCTTGGTTTCAGTGGTTTGCCAGCCGCCGCCAAGCGAGCGGTATAAATCCACCACTGCGGCCACCTGTTGCTGCTTGGTTTCTATCAGTTCCATTTTGGCGTCCAAAGCATCACGCTGAGTCAGCAACACTTCCATATAGTCTGCACGCGCGGCTTTAAACAACTGGTTGGCCACATCAATCGATTGCGTCAATGCTTCAACCTGCTTATTCTTCAACTGGTAGTTTTTATCCAGGTTGTCGATATTGGCAATCTGGTTGGCAACTTCCATATAGGCATTGATGATCTTTTGCTCGTAGTCATACGCGGCCTGGATTTGCACCGCGTTGGCACTCTTGTACTGCGCCTCGATCGCATTCCGGTTGATCAGTGGCGCAACCATCTCGCCACCAAAGCCTGCCAAGATAGACGCCGGGATATTGAGCAGGTATTTAGGATCAAACGCCTGGAAACCCAGCCCGGCGCGGATAGAGAACGACGGATAGAAGTTGGCTTTAGCCACGTCAATATTCAGCTTGGCGGCTGAAAGCTCCAGCTCAGCCTGGCGGATATCCGGGCGGTTAGACAGCAACTCTGAAGGCACGCCGGTTTCCACCACCTTGTTTTGCATGGTCATGAAGTTTGCCGAGGCACGCGTGATTGGCTGCGGCGTTCTACCCAGCAGGTAATTGATACGATTTTCGGTTTCAACAATGCTCTGCTTCAGCACATACTGGCGGCTCTGGTTTTTCTGCACTTCGGCTTCAAACCGTTTCACTGCCAGCGAGTTGGCGCGTGCGTATTGCTGCAACTGCTTCACCACTTCGAGCGCGTTCTGCTGAATCTTGATGTTCTGGTCCAGCGTGATCAGCTCGTTATCCAGGGCGATCAATTCATAGTAGGCATGCGCCACCTCAGCCACCAGGTTGGTGACCAGAAAGTTTTTGCCCTCAATAGTCGCCATGTATTCCATGACGGCCACTTTGGTCGCATTGCGCAGTTTCTTCCACACGTCTAGCTCCCACGAGGCCACCAGACCAAACTGGTAGTTGCCTAAAAAGCGCGGGTTAGAGCGGCCTTCCTTGATGTCCAGGTTTTCTTCAACCGCGCCGTTACGGGTGTACTTGCCCACTTTTTCTTTATCGGCGCTGGCGCCGATGCCGACAAACGGTAAGTATTCACCCTTACGGGCCTGGATTTCATTCTGGGCCACCGTAATCCGTTGCGCCATGATCTGAATTTCCTTGTTGTTGTTAACCGCCGTATTGATCAGAGAGACCAGGTTAGGGTCTTCAAAAAAGTCCTGCCACTTGACGCTGGCACTATTGCTAGCGGGCGCCACCGTTTCCTGATATTGCGTCGGTAAGGTGGTATCGGCCTGCTTACTGGTGATAAATGGGATGGCGCAGGATTGCAGCATCAACGACACTGCCCCGGCAACGATCCATTGCAAACGCTTATTCTTCATCATCATCATCCTGATGGGTGTTGTATTTGTAGGTCTCGGTTAACGGCTCGGTCTCTTCCTTGCGGATCAGGGATTTGCCATCAGCCAGCGTACCAAAAATGTAGTAGAGGCCCGGGATCACGACCACGCCAAAAATGGTACCGAACAACATACCACCCATGGCCGAGGTACCAATGGTCCGGTTACCCACGGCACCGGCGCCAGTCGCGATCACCAGCGGGATCAACCCGGCAATAAACGCGAACGAGGTCATCAGGATAGGCCGGAAACGGGTTCTGGCGCCTTCGATGGCGGCATCGCGGATGGACATGCCCTGGCCATGTTTCTGCACGGCAAACTCCACAATCAGCACGGCGTTTTTACCCAGCAAGCCAATCAGCATGATCAAGCCAACCTGCGCATAAATGTCATTGGCCAGCCCCAGTATCTTGAGCAGGAACAGCGAGCCAAACACCCCGGCAGGCAACGACAGGATCACCGCAAACGGCAGGATAAAGCTTTCATACTGCGCAGCCAGCACCATGTAGACAAACACCAGCACCACGATAAAAATCATCAGCGCTTCATTACCACGTTTTTCCTCGTCGTAAGACAGGCCTTCCCAGGCGATGTCATAGCCTTTAGGCAGCGTGGTGCGGGCGACTTCTTGCACCGCATGGATGGCGGAAGCCGTGGTATAGCCAGGCGCCGGTTCGGCACGAATGGCGGCAGAGTTGTACAGGTTGTAACGGGTAATCTCGTTAGGGCCCTGGCGTTTCTTCAGTGTCATGAATGCGGAGTAAGGCACCATTTCACCATCTTCGTTTTTCACGAAGTAGTTCAGCACGTCGCTGGGGTAGCGGCGGAACTCAGGCCCGGCCTGGGTATACACTTTGAAGAAGTTGTTAAAGCGGATAAAGCCCTGCTCATAGGTACTCCCAATCAAGATGTCCAGGTTGTTCATGGCATCTTCAATGGAGACTTTCTTCTGCATGGCCAGCTGGTTATCAATAATCAACTCATACTGCGGATAGTTCGCGGCATAAAACGTGAACAGGCCAGTCAGCTCCTTGCGCTTGCCCAGGTTTTGCATGAACTCCTTGTTGATTTTGTCAAACACGTAGTAATCCGCACTGGTGGTTTTATCCAGCAAGCGCAGTGATAGGCCAGAAGCCGCACCATAACCAGGCACTGCCGGTGGCTGGAAGTACTCCACCACGGCACCAAAGTTCTTGGTTTTTTCTTCCAGCTCTTCAATGATCTGCTTCACTGACTGCTTGCGCTCAGACCAGTCTTTGAGGTTGATAATACACGTACCGGCGTTTGAACCGCGCCCTTCGGTCAACACCTCATAACCGGCCAGGGAAGAGACTGATTCCACGCCTTCTACTTGCTTGGCAAGGGTTTGCAGGTGGCGGGCCACCTTGTTGGTGGTTTCCAGGGTAGAGCCGGGGGGCGTCTGGATAATGGCGTAAATCATGCCTTGGTCTTCACCGGGGATAAACCCGGCAGGCAAGACTTTATCCACATAGAAAATGCCCACTGAGAACAGTGCCAACACAAGAAATGTCACTGTGCGCAGGGTGACCACTTTTTCCAGGAAATTGGTATAACGGCCAGTGACTTTTTCAAACACCCAGTTAAAGCCATCCAAAAACACTGAAATAGGCGTTTTGCGTTTGGGTTGGCCATGCGTGTCTTTCAGGATCATCGCGCACAGCACAGGGGTCAGTGTCAGCGCAACAATACCAGAGAGCACGATAGACGAAGCCATGGTGATGGCAAACTGGCGGTAGAACACGCCGACCGGGCCTGGCATGAAGGTGATCGGGATAAATACCGAAGTCATCAGCAAGGTAATGGCCACAATTGCGCCACCGATCTCACCTAGCACACGCTGCACGGCTTTGTAAGGGCCCACGTGGTCAGAGGCCATCTTGGCGTGCACCGCTTCCACCACCACAATCGCATCATCCACCACCACGCCAATCGCCAGCACCAGTGCAAACAGCGTGACCAGGTTAATGCTAAGGCCAAACGCTTTCATGACAAAGAAGGCCCCAATCAGCGAGATAGGCACCGCCAACGTCGGGATCAGCGTTGAGCGCCAGTCACCGAGGAAGATAAATACCACCAGCGCCACCAGCACAAAGGCTTCTGCCAGCGTGTGGATTACCTTCTCAATGGAGGCATCAAGGAACTTGGACACGTCGTAATTGATTTCATAGTCCATGCCCGCCGGAAAGCTCTTTTTCAGCTCTTCCATTTTGGTTTTCACGTCAGCAATCACCTCGCTGGCGTTGGTGCCGTAGTTTTGCTTCAACACAATCGCCGCTGAAGGGTAGCCGTCTTTGTTGGAGTAAATATCAAAGAACTCACTGCCCAGCTCCACCTTGGCAATGTCTCTCAGGTGCAAAATCTCACCATTGGAATCGGCGCGGATAATAATGTTGCCATACTCTTCTGGCTTGTTATACCGGCCTTTGTACACCAGCACATACTCTTTGGACTGCGCATAAATCCCCGAGCTCTGACCCAGGCGGCCAGGACGCCCAATCACGCTCTGGCTGCTGATGGCATCCATCACCTCTTTGGTTGATACCTTGTAGGCACGCATGCGTTCAGGGTTGAGCCAGATCCGCATCGCAAACTGGCGGCTACCCAGGTTTTGTGCCTGGGCAATGCCGTGGACACGCTGGATTTCAGGAATCACACTGACGTTCACATAGTTAAACAGGAATTTCTCGTCAGCGTTTTTATCTTTACTGTACAGGTTCACATACATCAACATGCTCGGCTGTACCGTGTTGACGATAACCCCCTCTAACTGCACCAGGGGCGGGAGTTTACTCATGACCTGGTCTAGCCTGGTTTTCACCAGCACCATGGCGGCGTTAGGGTCTACTCCCAGGTCAAAAATGACCTGTATTGTGGCTTCACCCGCACTGGTGGCGTCAGACACAATGTATTTCATGCCGGGCACGCCGTTAATGGCACGTTCGATCGAAATCAGTGAAGACTGCACCAGGACATCCGCACTCGACCCTGGGAAAGCCAGCGTGACAATCACGCGGGGTGGTGCAATTTCTGGAAACTGTGAAATAGGCAGGGTTTTGATCGATAAAAACCCGAGGAAAACCATGACCAGCGATAGCACAATCGCCATCACCGGTCGTCTGAGGAAGATGTTTAACATGTTTTTTTCACCTTAAGGGTTATTCTGCGTACAGTTCCAGCTCTGGAATGACTTTTTCAGGTGCTCTGTAGTCGGTTTCGATTTTTTGACCGTTCCTGACGCGGCGCAACCCTTCCAGCAATACCGTGTCGGTGTCTTTCAAGCCCGATTTCACAATAAACAAATGTGGCAGTTCAGCCGCGATCTGGATCATGCGCTGTTCGATTTTGTGGTCTTTGTTGACGACATAAACGAACGTCTTGTCCAGCACTTCAAAGGTCGCTTTTTGCGGGATCAGCAAGGCATTCGGGTGAGGTACTTCCAGCAAGATCGTGCCGGTTTCACCGTGGCGCAACAAACCATGCGGGTTGGGGAAGTCGGCCCGGAACTCAATGTTGCCGGTTTTATTGTCAAAGTCGGCTTCCACCGTTTCAATGGCACCTTTTTGATCAAAAATAGCGCCATTGGCCATACGCAATTTGACCGGCACGCCTTTTTCATTTTTCTGATGGATCTTGAAGTCCAGATACTCCGCTTCTGGCACGTTGAAATACACCCACATGCGGCTGTTATCAGAAAGGGTGGTCAGCAAGTCGCCTTCATCCAGCAAGCTGCCTTTCCGCACCAGCAGATGGTCCATGATGCCGGTAAACGGTGCGTTGATATTGGTAAAGTTCAGGTGCGTCTGTGCCAGCTGCACTTCTGCATTGGCCTTATCCAGTTTGGCTTTGCCCAACGCCAGCTCGTTTTGCGAGACGATGTTTTTCTCAGCCAGGGCCTTGGTGTTTTCATATTCGATTTGCACAGTTTTGGCTTCTGCCTGTGCCTTCAGCAAATCCACCTGGTAAACATTCGGCATGATTTTAAACATGGGCTGGCCCTGTTTAACTACCTGGCCTTCCCCGGCAAAGACGTCCTGTAAGTAGCCGCGTTCCAGCGCACGCAGTTCAATATGCTGAATGGCATGAATCTGGCAGACATACTCCTTGGTGATCATGCTGTCTTTACGCCATGGCGTCGTGACTTCCAGTTTCGGTGGGGCTTCCTCGTGTGCCTCCTCATGGTGACAAGCGCTGAGCAATGAGCCAAGCAAGCCTAAAACGATTAAGTTCTGTTTAATCATAGTGTGTTCTTATCTTAAAAAATGAAGAAAATGACTGGCAAAACAGGGGTGGTCGGTGCGAGGCTGCAAGGGCCTGCTGTTCGTCAGCCTATCTTTTTTGCTACACACCGCAACCGTTCCAGGCTGCCCCAGGGGGGCGGCAGGTCAATTCACGACGGGGTGGGCAGAAAAGGGGTTGCGATCAGCGGCGTTGTGCAAGCATGCAAACGCGGATCACACCTGAGGACGGGTAGGTGGCGCACGCGAATGCAGGTGGTGGATAAACACCGGGCGTGGTACCACGCGACGGCGTGGCAAAACCAGCAACGCAAACA
>CAKZJM010000241.1 GCA_936943315.1 uncultured Methylophilus sp.
TTGCACAAGCGGTCGTGGCTGATCCTACACCATACAGAAACACACAGTCTGGTGAGTGAAAAAGACTTGCCACGCTTTTATAAAATCTAGTATAATCCGCGCCTTTCTGCAAAGAAATTCATTTTTAAGAGAACAAGATTATGGTCGTTATTCGTTTATCACGTGGTGGCTCCAAAAAGAACCCGTTTTACAGCGTAGTTGTGGCAGATTCCCGCAACCGTCGTGACGGTCGTTTTATCGAGCGCGTTGGTTTCTACAATCCATCTGCACGCGCTGGCGCTGAAGGCCTGCGTATCGATGAAGCACGTACACAATACTGGGTTGAGAACGGTGCACAACTGTCTGACACCGTTGCACGTCTGGTTAAATTCCACGCTAAAGGCGCTGAAGGTATGGCTGCTGCCAAGGCTAAAGAAGCTGCCAAGGCTGACGCTGCCAAAGAAAAGGCAATCGCTGAAGCTGCTGCCAAGTTGAAAGCTGAAGCTGATGCCGCCGCTGCAGAAGCTGCCGCTAAGGCCAAAGCTGAAGCTGCTGCTGCCGCAGAGGCCGCCGCTGCCGCTGAAACACCAGCTGCTGAGTAACTGTTTCAACGCCTGAATACAAATGGCGTTTGAGAACATGGTAGTGATGGGGCGCATTGTCGCCCCATATGGCGTTTATGGCTGGGTAAAAGTGGTGCCTGATACAGAGTATCTGGATGGTCTGCTTGATTACAAAGCCTGGTGGATAGGCAAGGCGCCTAATTGGCGTGAGGCCACGGTTGAGCAAGCCAAAATTCACAATGATGTGTTGCTGATCAAGTTGGCAGGGATCTCTGATCGCGATTTGGCATTTAGCCTCAAGGGCCAGCAGATTGCGGTGCCGCGGGAGGCCTTGCCTGAAACCGAAGAGGGTGAGTATTACTGGTCGGACTTGATAGGCCTGAGCGTGACCAATACGCAAGGCGTGGCGTTCGGCAAGGTCACTCAGGTGTTTGAAACTGGCGCCAACGATGTGCTGGTTGTACGTGAAGAGCAGCCGGTCAGCGTCAAAGGTAAAGATGGCAAGGTGCGTGAAGAATACCGTGAGCGTTTGATTCCATTTACCAGCGAGGCGGTGCCAGAGGTGGATATTAAAGCGGGTACAGTGCTGGTCGATTGGGATGCCGATTTTTAAAAGAAGGCCATTTTATGCAAACTAAAGCCTCATGATGCAGATTGAAGTCATCAGTTTGTTTCCTGAGATGTTTGCAGCGCTGACGGAATATGGCATTACCAGCCGCGCAAAACAACGCGGATTGTATCAGTTAACCCTGACCAATCCACGGCAGTATACGCAGGATGTGCATCACACCGTGGATGACCGGCCCTATGGTGGCGGCCCCGGAATGGTGATGCTGGCCGAGCCGCTGACGGCGGCGATTGGCGATGCAAAAGCAAGGTTGCAGGCGCAAGACATTGTGCCTAGGGTGATACATTTATCGCCCCGTGGCAAACCGCTGACACACGAAAAAGTGTTGCAGCTCAAGGAATTACAGGGGCTGGTGCTATTAGCCAGCCGCTATGAAGGGGTAGACCAGCGAGTGCTGGATATCCTGGTGGATGAAGAAATCTCCATTGGGGATTATGTGTTGAGTGGCGGTGAGTTGCCGGCCATGGTGTTGCTAGATGCGATCATCCGCCAACTACCAGGGGCGTTAGGCGATGTCGATTCGGCGCAGGAAGATTCTTTTGTGAACGGCCTGCTCGATTATCCGCACTACACCCGCCCGGAAGAGTTTGCAGGATTAAAGGTGCCCGATGTATTGCTGTCGGGGCATCATGAAAAGATTAGACAATGGCGATTACAGCAATCGCTGCTGCTAACAAGGGCTAAACGCCCGGATTTATTGGCTGAAAGGCCGTTGACGAAAGAAGAGGCTAGGCTACTCAAGGATGTAGAGTAGGAACGAGCCACTTTACAATTAAAAGGAACTGACATGGCAGACATTATCAAAATGTTAGAGCAAGAAGAAATTGCTCGCTTGAACAAAACCATCCCTGACTTCGCGCCAGGCGACACCGTGGTTGTAGGTGTAAACGTGGTTGAAGGTACTCGTAAACGTGTACAGGCTTACGAAGGCGTAGTGATCGCTAAACGTAACAAAGGTCTGAACTCATCATTCATCGTGCGTAAGATTTCTTCCGGTGAAGGCGTTGAGCGTACATTCCAGACTTACTCCCCACAAATCGCTTCTATCGAAGTGAAACGCCGTGGTGACGTGCGTCGCGCCAAGTTGTACTACTTGCGTGAGCGTTCAGGTAAATCTGCACGTATTAAAGAGAAACTGGTTGCTCGCGAAAAAGAAATCGCAGCAGACAACTCTTAATTCAAGCGTTGCACAAAAAAGCCCTTCTGTTGAAGGGCTTTTTTTATTGCTGAATGTCCCATATTGGACGTTGCACCCTCTGCCGGATTAAAGTTAAATAGAGGCATGAAAAGTCTTGATGATGAACTTGATGCATTAGTGTCTGCGCCTTTTGGCTTTGTTGGTGTGCGTAGTGATGAGGCCGGCGAGGTTCTACAGTTCTTGCTCCATGCATTGCCGCTCAAAGCCAAGCCCAACCCTCGTGCGCAAGCGGTGGCAGACCAGGTGGCAGCCTATCTGGCGAATCCGCATATTGCCTGGCAGCCCATTCAGTCCAGTCGCGGTACAGCCTTTCAGCAACGTGTCTGGCAAGCTATGCGGACGATTCCTGTGGGTGAAACCTGGACTTACAGCCAGCTAGCCGCCGCCGTCGGTTCTGGTCCGCGAGCCGTCGCCAATGCCTGCGGCGCCAATCCATTACCTTTGTTTAATCCCTGTCACCGTATCGTTGCCAGCAACGGCTTGGGTGGCTTTATGCAAGGCATCGCAGGTGGGTTGGAGATTAAGCGCTGGTTGCTCGCACACGAGCAACCCAGTCAATAACACCGATGCAGCAGAAAAAAAAACCTGTGGCGGCCACGCCAAATGTCCCTGAGATTGATACTTTTATCGACCAGTTGTGGCTGGAAGATGGCCTCTCAGCCAACACCTTATCCAGCTACCGGAATGATCTAAAAGGGTTTGCCGAGTGGTGTGGCAAACAGGCCTTGGGGTTATGGGAAGTGCAGTCGTATCATTTGCAGGAGTATGTGGCACATCGTTTTCCGTTAGTAAAAGTCCGCAGTATTAACCGCCTGATTGCGACGCTGAGACGGTTCTATCGCTACGCCTTGGCGGCTAATTTGATTAAGCAAGACCCCACGCTGCATATAGAGGCGCCTAAAATGCCCAAGCAGCTCCCAAAAACCTTAAGCGAATCACAAGTGGAAGATTTATTGCATGCGCCGGATGTGAATACGCCGCTCGGCATGCGAGACCGCGCGATGCTGGAGTTGCTGTATGCCAGTGGCTTGCGTGTTTCGGAGCTGGTGAATGTGACCATTGCCGAAGTCAGCACGCAAGATGGCGTAGTGCGTGTGACAGGCAAAGGCAGTAAGACGCGGCTGGTGCCCATGGGGCAAGAAGCGGCGGAGTGGATAGACCGTTATCTGGCGATGGCACGCCCCGAGATTTTAAAAGGCAGCTTGAGTGACGCCGTATTCGTCACCACGCGGGGTGATGCCATGACGCGGCATGCGTTCTGGCACATTATCCAGCGCTATGCCTTGCAAGCGGGCATTGCTCAACATATTAGCCCGCACGTGCTGAGGCACGCGTTTGCCACGCATTTACTTAATCATGGGGCGGATTTGCGGGTGGTGCAGATGTTGCTGGGGCATGCGGATATTTCGACGACGCAGATTTATACGCATGTGGCGAGGGAGAGGTTGCAGCAACTGCATAAGGTGCATCATCCGAGAGGGTGACCAATTCAATCAATTTTCTTATCAGTCTGAAGAAGATTGCGAGCCCTATCTGAATTGAAGGCTGATGGCTTGTAATAATTACTTCTATCAAAATGAGTGTGGATTGTCTTTATGCCAATATCAGAGTCAAATGTTAGGTTATCAAAAAGGGCATACTTTTCAATCAATCTTTTAAATTTCTTACCTGTACCAGTCAGTCCGTTGTAGTAAAGAAAAACCATTTCAACCCACGACAGTTGACTTCTGAATATGCTTATATAAAGCCACTTTTGCTCAGTGCTTAATTTTGCGTCAGGCAATCCATCAATCCAGCTAATTAATTTGTAACCTGTTCTAAAAAGACTATCCAATTGATACTCATTTTTGTAATAAAGAATACACCATTGTTTATGAATATGTTGAGCGGCAGTATCTTGAAATTCGGAAGCAATTTTTTCAACTCTGTTGTAACTGCTCAGTTTAAGAATCGTCAGGTCAGATGATTTTTTGAATTCAGGTAATAGAGAAAGTGCTCCAAGGTAATCACGAGAGCACATTGATTCAAAAATAGCGTGATCACTTAAGAAGTCTTGTAATAAGCAATAAAGAGCTTCTTTTCCAACAATGCGCTTTTCTGGGGGTGTTGTAGTTGAGATTGTGCTAATCAAATCTCTATAAGTTGTTATCCAAGCGAAAAAAGTCTGTTCAAAGCTTTGTAATTCAATAGCTTTATTTTGGGCATTCAATGCTAATGCTGAATTTGCGAGCTCTACACGCGTAAGCTCTAATTCATTTCTAGATAGTTTGAGTTCTTTAGATTGATAGAAAATGGTTGCGAGCAGTGCTAAGAAAGATGCAAATCCAAAGATTGGATTTAGTAATCCGCCAAAATAGTCACCCAGTTGTCCTAATTCACCTCTATTTTTAGGTAGTAGGTCACCTGAAAAAGCGCTTATATAAAAACCTATAAAAAGGAACAGCAAAACTACTAGTGTAAGTAGGATTAAGCTAAAGCATATGTTTCTAAGCCGTACGCGATTCCTTTTTAACTTTTTATTGAGTATGGTTAGATAGTCGGTCATATTATTGTGACCTCTCCAATACCACCCCCAGCGCTTTCAACCCCGGCAATATCCCCGGCTTGCTCACCTTCAACTTCACACTCTGTGCTTTAAACTCCTGCAAAATCAGCTGGCAGACATGCTCGCCTAATGCCTCAACCAGTTTGAAGCTATGTTCCGCCAAGGTTTCCCGAATCCGCGCTGCCACCTGGCCGTAATCTATCGTATCTTCAATCGCATCTGTCTGGCAGGCTTTGCTAAAGTCATAGCCGATTTCAATATCAAGAATCACGGTCTGTGGCACCGCGCGTTCCCAGTCGGGTACGCCGAGTTTGGTTTGCACTTTTACTTGTTCGAGAAAGATAATATCCATCAACGCTGATCCTTGTTGTTATTTCCGCACAGGCCGGAATCCAGTATGATTCGGCATCATACAACATCGTGCAGTGGCTGGCATAAGCGGCTGCATTTCACTGGAATTAATCGCATGAACGAAATTGGTTTTGATATTGAAGCGCTGGTGTGGATTGCTGCGGCGTATCTGATTGGCTCAATTGCCTTTGGCATTATCATCAGCAAGTTGTATCGCTTGCCTGATCCACGCACGGTGGGTAGTGGCAATATCGGTGCCACCAATGTGGCGCGTAGTGGCAAAAAATCGGCTGCGATTTTGACGTTGTTTGGCGATGCTTTTAAAGGCTGGTTGCCAACATGGCTGGCACTGCAAGCGGGCATGCTGATGGATGTGGTGGCGCTGGTTGGCTTGGCGGTATTTATCGGGCATTTATACCCGGTTTACCATAAGTTTAAAGGTGGCAAAGGTGTAGCGACTGCGCTGGGGGTGATGATTGCCTTCTCAGGTTGGCTGGCGCTGAGCGTAGTGGCGGTCTGGCTGGTGGTGTTTTTAATCAGCCGTATTTCTTCCTTGTCAGCCTTGGTCGCGGCTGTGTTAGCGCCTGTGATTGCCTGGCAGTTTTTGTCGCCTTACCCTGTGTATGTGGCTGTCGTAGTGGTGATGTCAGCGTTTTTGATTATTCGCCATCAGTCTAATATTGAAAAACTGCTGGCGGGCACTGAAACCCGATTTGGCAAGAAATAATTAACTGCCGGAACGGGATATCGTCAGGATTCATCCTATCGGCGTTCATCCGCGTTTATCGGCGGTAAAAAGTGCTGGATTTTTTAGCGGGCTTTTACTGAGGCGCTTTCAGATCGGCCAAATCCCAGCGCGGGCGGATGCTAAAGCTGTAATCTTGCTTATCCGGATGCATGGCATGCAAGCGCATGGCGCCGGCAAACGCAATCATGGCGCCGTTATCGGTGCAGAATTCCAGGCGGGGATAACTGACGCTGAAGCCACGTTTGGCGGCGGCTTCATTTAATCTGGTCCGCAACCGTTTGTTGGCGCCTACGCCGCCTGAAACCACCAGGCGTTTAAGCTTGGTTTGTTTGAGCGCTTTGATGCATTTATGTACCAAGATCTCGGTGACTGACTCCTGAAATTCCCAGGCAATATCCTTAATCGTTTCATCATCCAATTCAGGCTGGTTATTCACCAAGGTGAGAACTGCTGTTTTCAGGCCGCTAAAACTGAAGTTTAAATCTTTGCTGTTTAGCATGGGGCGAGGCAACTGAAAGTGCGGTTTGCCTTGATCTGCCAGTTTTGAGACCGACGGGCCGCCAGGGTAGCCTAAGCCCAGCAGTTTTGCCGTTTTATCAAACGCTTCGCCTGCGGCGTCATCCAGCGTGTCCCCTAACAGCTCATACTGGCCAACACCCTCTACGCGCATGAGCTGGCTATGGCCGCCCGAAACAAGTAACGCGACAAACGGGAAAGCGGGTGGGTGTTCTTCCAGCATGGGCGCCAGCAAGTGGCCTTCGAGGTGATGCACGCCGATGGAAGGTACATTGAGCGCCATGGCTAGCGATTGCGCAACGCTGGTGCCTACCAGTAACGCGCCAGCCAGGCCAGGTCCTTGCGTGTAAGCAATGCCTTCAATGTCTTGAAGAGTCTTCTCGGCCTGAGTCAACACCTGTTGCGTGAGCGGTAACGCGCGGCGGATATGGTCACGCGAAGCCAACTCGGGCACCACGCCGCCATAGGCGGCATGCATATCAATTTGCGAATGCAGGGCGTGCGCCAGTAATCCGCGGCGCGTGTCATACAATGCTACGCCGGTTTCATCACAAGAAGATTCAATGCCTAATACCAACATCTCTCACCAGACCCGCATACAAATTTTTGAATAAAGGATTGATAAATCCAAATAAGCGCGATAGAATACGCGGTTTTCAGTGCTGCATCAATCCGCAAGCACGATTGTCTAACCAATATTTGAAGGATAGGGATTTACATGACCGCTATTCGTGTGAAAGAGAACGAACCGTTTGACGTTGCAATGCGCCGCTTCAAGCGTTTGATTGAAAAAACCGGTTTGTTGAACGACTTGCGTGCACGCGAGTTCTACGAGAAGCCAACTTGGGAGCGTAAGCGTAAAGCTGCGGCTGCGGTTAAGCGTCAATACCGCCGTCTGCGCAACCAACAGTTGCCAACAAAACTCTACTAATTTTTTAGTGGATGTGAACGGTTAACCTGTCAGGTTAACCACTGATGCGAAGGTTGTGGGTTTCCGCAACCTTTAGCTATTTATACAGCCCGTTTTATTGAGATAAAGATCCTCTTATGAGCCTGAAAGCACAAATCTCCGAAGACATGAAAACCGCCATGCGTGCCAAAGACATGCAAAAACTGGGCGTGATTCGTTTGCTGCAAGCTGCGATCAAGCAACGTGAGGTGGATGAACGTATTGAGCTGGATGATGCGGCCGTGATTGCCGCCATTGAAAAAATGCTCAAACAGCGCCGTGACTCGATTGCTGCGTTTGAAGGCGCCAACCGTATGGACTTGGCGGACCAGGAGAAGTTTGAGGTGACGGTATTGCAAGCCTATTTGCCAGCACAGTTAAGCGAAGAAGAAATCAACGCCATTATCGCTAAAGTGGTGGCTGAGACTGGCGCAGCCGGTGCTAAGGATATGGGTAAAGTGGTTGGTGCTGTGAAGCCGCTCGTGGCCGGTAAGGCTGATATGGCGAAAGTCTCTGGATTGATTAAGGCGGCCTTGGGGTAGTTCTTTAGGCAGTGTTAGCTGCAACAAACACTCACTTGTAAAAGGGCGCGTTGACGCCCTTTTTTATTTGGCCTGTGTCATGAGTCGCTGGGGGTGTGAAATTGGTTGCAAATGATTAATTAAAACTCCTACAATGCAATAAGCCTCACTCTTAAAATAACAAAATCAATTTCAGGTTTTTCATGAAACACTATCATCCCTTTCTTTCTGTCTTATTGGCGTTGGCATTGCTTACCTCTCCGGTTTCACAAGCGGCTGGGGCCAAGAAAAACAAAGTCAGAGCCACTGAGTCTGCTGTTGCTGAACAAAAATCTGTGTCTTCCAAAGCATTTTCGTATCAGGTGGGAGCTCGGCCACTGTTTGTGGAGGCGGTTACTGCACCTAATATACAAAAGGCACAAGGCAGCGCAGTAGGTGATCAATACTATAGTCTGATTGATCGCCAAATGTCCTTGCTCGATGGTCAAAAGGTTGATTATTTTCATTACAAATCAAAGGTATTGACCCGTCAGGCATTGCAAGACGCCTCTCAGGTATATATCAACTTCAATCCCGAATATGAAAAGCTGACGTTGCATAGCATTAGGCTCTGGCGGGATGGGCATGCAATGGAGTTAACCGATAAGGTTAAGCTTGATTTGATGCAGCGCGAGCGCAATCTTGAGAAAAATATGTATGAAGGTGAGGTTACTGCACTTGGTGTGTTGCCTGGGGTGGAGGTTGGAGATGAGGTGGAGTTGGAGTACAGCACTGCAGGCAGCAACCCGATTCTGGGCAATCTTTACTCGGGTCTTTTTTCAATCACGCAGGCTGCCTTTGTTCAACATTATAGCTTGCGTATTTACACACCTGACCGCCGTTCACTCAATGTCGTTCCTCCGGTCGGGGTGAATGTGGTGAAAGATGTGGCTGGCGGGGTGCTTCGGTATGTCGTTGAAGCGGACAAGATTGCGCCTGTGTTGTCTGAGGATAGTGTGCCTCCATGGTTTAACCCTTTTAAGTTGGTGCAGGTTAGTGAATATGCCTCTTGGGGGCAGGTTGCAACTTGGGCGCGAGGGTTGTTTGCGCAGAGTGAACCACTCAGTCCACTCATGCAGAAAAAAGTGGACGACTGGAAAGCTTCTGGCTTGAGTAAAGAAGCTCTGGTGCCTGAAGTACTGCGCTGGGTGCAGAGCGATATCCGTTATTTTGGTATTGAGTTGGGTGTGAACTCGCATTTACCGAGTAAGCCATCTGAAACGATGGCTAGGAAATATGGTGATTGCAAAGACAAAACCTTGCTTATGCATGCCCTGCTAAATGCGTTGGACATTCAATCTTTTCCGGTGCTTGCAAGCCTGCGCTACCAGCGTAATACCGCAAAGATGATTCCTTCAGCAGCCGTTTTTGACCACGCTATCCTTAAGGTAGTGCTTAACGATAAAGCCTACTGGCTAGATGCCACAGCTACACCGCAATGGGGTACTTTGAATAAGTTGAGTTTCTATGAGTATGGCGGTGTGCTCGCCCTCACTCCTCAGGCTAGTGAGCTTGAAACCATTGCGTATCAAAACGGGATCGAGGATAAATATGTCTCAAATTATGACTTTAAGATTCGAGGATACAACCAGCCGGTTGAGCTGACTACACGTTTAATAACCACAGGTAATTATGCCGATTATTTCCGAAAGCTGTTTCAGGAGCAATCGGTTGATGAGTTTTCCAAGTTTATGCAACAAGATTTGCTCAAAATGTATCCTGATTTGCGCGAGACCAAAGCTACGGAATTTAAGGAGGATTTGGCCAATAATGAAGTCACTATTGTTTGCCATTACAATCTGAATCAATTTTTAAGTTATGAGCCAGGTAGATTTGAAGCGCCAATACTGGCCATTGATCTGTTGCCATTTGCGCGCTTGCCAGGCACTCCCAAGCGTGAGTATCCGTATGCCATGCTTCATCATGTATCCCTTGTACAAAATGTGACCTTGGATTTTCCGAATGATCCTAGCTTAAAGCCTACTAAACGTAACAAAACTGATAATGGAGACTTCTGGAATCTTGCCACTTCTGTGCAGTTGCAAAATCAGTCGGTGAATATGAGTTGGGAGCTTAAAGCTAACAAAGAGGCGGTCTTGCCACAGCAGATGGAAAAATACATTAGCGAAACACGCAAAGTCCGGGATGCGATGGGATTAAGCTTCCGTCTCCCAGTTGGAGATCTCACTGATGCAGAACAAGTGAAACTCATGAAGCAGTTGCGAGCTTATAACCGTTATGGTGAAACAGAATCCTCCCGCGTCAAGGCAGAAATGAGGGAGGTCATTAATTTGCAAGCGGTGAGCAAGGATATTGACTCCGGAAAACTGTATGGCGCGAAACTTGCCAAAGCATATCAGTTACGTGCTTCTGCAAAAGAAACGAGTGGTGATGTGCCTGCTGCACTTTCAGATATACACCAGGCGCAAGTGTTAGCACCGGAAGAGATTGAATATCGACGTTTTGAGGCTGAAGTGCTGGTTGGAGATGCGCAATTTGCTTCAGCAAAAGCCATATACAATAAGTTGTTGCAGCAGGCTATGCCAGAAAAAGAAATCAGTCCTGTTCATAAAGGCCTTGGGCAGGCCTTATTTTATCTTGGTGAGCATACAGAGGCGGTGAAGCATTTTGAAATGGCTAAGTCCGCAGCTAGTAAATCGGAGGTCCCCTATATATTGCTCTGGCAATACTTGGCAGAAGCCTCATTGGACATGGCTGCTGCGCAGGCACACCTTAAGCAAGATCTGGCAGAAAATACAGAGCGTGATTGGCCATTACCTGTACTGGAAATGCTGTCGGGGCGGCTCACCCCGCAACAATTGATTGCTAAGGTGGATAGCAAGGATGTCGGTGTGCGTGAAGATCATTTGTCCGAAGCTTATTACTATATCGGAAAGCAATACCAATTTGCCCAGGATGCTTCAAAAGCAAAGGATGCATTCCGTAAATGCCTTGATCAAAATGTGAGTATGTTTATTGAAAACAGCTTTGCGCTGTATGAGTTGGGTCAGCGCAAACAGCTTAAAAAAGAAGGTTTTTTCAGTGGATTTTAGCGCCAGCAGACTTTGACACGGCAACTAGGTTATACTTTTTGCCTGTCCGTTGCAGCAGTATTTGATATCACTAAGCGCTATGATCCCCGAAAGTTTTATTCAAGAACTGCTTAATCGCGTAGATATTGTCGAAGTGATCGACAAGGCGGTGCCTCTGAAAAAAGCCGGGGCAAATTACTCTGCCTGTTGCCCGTTTCACAACGAAAAATCCCCTAGTTTTACGGTTAGCCCGACTAAGCAGTTTTATCACTGCTTTGGTTGTGGTGCGCATGGCTCGGCCTTGAGCTTTCTCATGGAATATAACGGCTTGAGTTTTGTTGAGGCCATACATGACTTAGCGCGGCAGGTGGGCATGATTGTGCCGCAAGAGCAGCGCGACCCAAACCAGCCTGCGCCTACCTCAAAAGCCGTCTTGCTGAGTTTGCAGGAAACCTTGCAGCAGGCGGCTAACTATTACAAAGCAGAACTCAAAAAGTCGCCGCGTGCGATTGATTACTTGAAAGCGCGTGGCTTGAGTGGGCAGGTGGCAGCCAAATTTCAGATTGGCTACGCCCCCGCTGGCTGGCAAAATCTGCAAACTGTCTTTCCGCAATATGAGGCAGAACCGCTGGAAACGGCAGGCCTGGTGGTGCACAACGAGCAAGGCCGCCGATATGACCGTTTCCGCGACCGCATCATGTTTCCTATCCATAACCAGAAGGGCGAGGTGATTGGGTTCGGCGGACGGGTGATTAACCCTGAAGATAGCCCCAAGTATTACAACTCGCCTGAAACGCCGGTGTTTCAAAAGGGTCATGAGCTGTATGGATTGTTCATGGCGCGACGTGCCATCCGTGATGCTGGCCGGGTGCTGGTCGTAGAAGGCTATATGGATGTGGTGGCATTGGCGCAGTATGGCATTGAGTATGCGGTGGCTGCGTTGGGCACAGCCACCACGCCATTTCATATCGCCAAGCTCATGCGGCAAACTGATGAAATTGTATTTAGTTTTGACGGTGACAAGGCGGGGCGTACGGCGGCCTGGCGGGCGGTGATGAACGCGTTACCCGCTATTAAAGATGGCGTGAAATTGCGCTTTCTGTTTTTGCCTGCTGAGCATGACCCGGATAGCTTTGTGCGCGAATTTGGCAAAGAGGCATTTGAGGCAGAAATGGATAAAGCCATGCCGTTGTCGCAATACATTATCCAGCACTTGAGTGAACATAACCCGCTGGCTTCGCAAGAGGATAAAGTGCAGTTTTTAAATGATGCCGAGCCTATCCTCAAGCAAATCCAGGCACCGCGGTATGCCATGCTGCTGCGCAAAAAAGTGGCCGAGATGACCGGGCTGGCCGGTGGCGAAATGCAGCGCATGCTCAAGCTGCCAAACCCCGCCAAAGCACAGCAGAAAGCCGTGCGGCAACGTGCCCGCACGCCATTGTCATTGCATGTGCGGTTGGCGTTGATGCTGCTCATGCGACCGCAATGGGCCAGGCCGGAGTTGCTTGCGAATATCATGGGCGAGAGCGACGAAGAGCACATGTTGCGTGTGATGGTTAAAGCAGCCATCGCCCAGCCAGAGTCGCGGCCAGTTGTCTTGCTGCAAATGATCACGCCCTATATTTCTGAAGCTTTGCGACACCAATTGCACCGCGAATTGTCTTTATTGGACGATACCTTGGACTTCGCGCTTGAATTTGAGGGGGCCTGTACCCAATTATCAGACATGGCGCTGATTGCGCGAGAAAAATCCCTGCTGGGGCAGCTCACCGAAAAGCCTTTTTCTTCGTTGTCGGATGCTGAGCGCGAGGCCTTGCGGCAATTAACCAGCAAACGCTAACCTGTATTTCCCTAAAAACCATGAGGGTATGCTTAAAAAACATGCAGAAATCTGGTAAAATAAAGGGTTTCCCGTAACGTTAAATCGAGTGGTGTGCCGGCAGCGGTGCCCGGCACTCGGCATCAATCATTTTAGAGGTGGAATCGGCCATGGCCAGACCCAAAGCAGATAAAAGTTTAGATAAAGAACTCGGAATCAACGAAGTCGAAACACTAAAAGACCCCGCTACCCAGGCAATGGATGCCGAGGCACGCCGTACCCGTTTAAAAACCCTGATTGTTCTGGGTAAAGAGCGTGGCTACCTGACCTACGCCGAAATTAATGACCACCTGCCGGACGATGTGCAAGACTCCGAGCAGATTGAAAGCATTATCGGCATGATCAATGACATGGGTATCCAGGTCTATGAAGAAGCGCCGGATGCCGAAGTTTTGCTGATGTCTGATGCGCCTCCTGCCGTGACCGACGATGATGCTGCTGAAGAGGCCGAACAAGCCCTGGCAACGGTAGATTCAGAATTTGGCCGTACTACCGACCCGGTACGTATGTACATGCGCGAAATGGGCACAGTAGACCTGTTGACCCGTGAAGGCGAAATCGAGATCGCCAAACGGATCGAAGATGGCCTCAAGCACATGGTGCAGGCGATTGCCGCCTGTCCTACCACCATCGCCCAGTTGCTGGAGATGGTGGATAAGGTCGAAAAAGACGAAATGAGCGTTGATGAACTGGTAGACGGTTTGATCGACAGCGATTTGGGCCTGGACGACGCACTGGCCGCGGCAGATGTTGAAGAAGAGGAAGCTGCCGACGAGGACGAAGACGAAGACGACGAAGATAGTGATGCTAAAGCCTCGGCCATGTCAGCCGAAGCCTTGGCCAAGCTTAAAGACGAGGTGTTGTCACGCTTTGCCGTCATCCGCGCCGCCAATACAAAAATGAACACCATCCGCGAGGCCAAAGGCACCAACGATAGCGAGTACAAAACCTTGCATCAACAAGTGCTCGATGAGCTCACCGCTTTCCGCTTCTCTGCCAAGCAGGTAGAGGCACTGTGTGACCAAGTGCGTAACATGGTTGAAGAAGTGCGTACGCACGAACGCAAGATCATGGATTTTTGCGTGGACAAAGCCAACATGCCACGTCAGCAATTCATCAAGAGTTTTGTCGGCAACGAAATCAACCTGAACTGGTTAGACGACGAGCTGGCCGGTCACCCTGAGTATGCCGAGCGCCTGGCGCGTTTCAGACACTCAATTCTGGATCAGCAAGAGCGTTTGCAAACCTTGCAGACCCGTGTTGGCTTGCCCATTAAAGAGCTGCGTGAAATCAACAAGCAAATGACCACCGGTGAAGCCCGCGCTCGCCGTGCCAAGCGCGAGATGATTGAGGCTAACTTGCGTCTGGTGATTTCGATTGCTAAAAAATACACCAACCGTGGCTTGCAGTTCCTCGATCTGATCCAGGAAGGCAACATTGGCCTGATGAAAGCCGTGGATAAATTTGAATACCGCCGTGGTTACAAATTCTCTACTTACGCCACATGGTGGATTCGCCAGGCCATCACACGTTCTATCGCTGACCAGGCCCGCACCATCCGTATCCCGGTACACATGATCGAAACCATCAACAAGATGAACCGTATCAGCCGCCAGATATTGCAAGAAACGGGCTTGGAGCCTGATCCGGCGACTTTGGCTGAAAAAATGGATATGCCGGAAGAAAAAATCCGCAAAATCCTCAAAATCAGCAAAGAGCCGATCTCAATGGAAACCCCGATCGGTGATGATGAAGACTCCCATTTGGGCGACTTCATTGAAGACAACACCACACTGGCGCCAATGGATGCCGCGGTATACGCCAGCCTGCGTGACGCCACCAGTGAAGTGTTGGAATCACTGACGCCACGTGAAGCTAAAGTGCTGCGCATGCGCTTTGGTATCGAAATGAACACCGACCACACGCTAGAAGAAGTTGGTAAACAATTCGACGTCACCCGCGAACGAATCCGCCAGATTGAAGCTAAGGCCCTGCGTAAACTGCGTCACCCGACCCGCTCGGAACGCCTGCGCAGCTTCTTAGAAAACGGTCAGGATTAGTTTATAATCCCACGCTTTCCGGCCCCTTAGCTCATGCTTGGTTAGAGCAGCGGACTCATAATCCGTTGGTGCTGTGTTCGACTCACAGAGGGGCCACCATTTATAAAGAGACTCAAGGTTAACGCCTTGGGTCTTTTTTCTTTGGTGGGGGGATGAAACTTTCATGCTAGGGATCGTCCAAATAATGACTTTATTTTTGAAAGCCTTAGGACATATCTGTATGAGAAGATTGCTGTGTTTAATGTTGGGAGTGATGGCGACTCAAGGTTGCGTTGCTGATGAAAATCCTTTGAGTGTGCATGTGTTGAATACGAGCACCGGCTTGCCATCTGCAAATGTTAGCGTCACGCTTGATAAAAAGGTGGATGGGCAATGGTTGCCGTTGGCCAGTGGATTTACAGATGCCCAGGGGCGGGTCAAAGCCTTGTATCCTGAACAGCAATCGATGCCGATTGGCGTCTACCGGGTGACCTTTAACACCGGCGAGTGGTATGAAAAAAGAGGTGAGCAGACCTTTTTCCCTGAAGCCTCCATCGTGTTTACGGTGGATGGCAAGTTGGCGCATTACCACATTCCCTTATTGATCAGCCCTTATGGGTATTCAACCTATCGTGGTAACTGACCCATTACCTTGGCCCCTCATAGAAGTGGTCGCCTTTTTGTATTGCATCCCGAAATGCATCCAATTCTAGCTCTCTCAAAGACTGGTTGATAACGACAATAACCCCCACTGAAGTCGTTGGGCGTTATGCTGGCTTGAGCTATCAGCCGGGATTTCTTCAGCCGCTGCTATCGTTAGAGTAGTTTCTAATCTAAGATGACCATGACTAGAAGCCAATTCGATTAAGGGGTTAGGTTGAAATTTACAAACAAGTTAGGCATTCGCTTGATCGCATTGTTTGAGGGTGGTAAGGCCATGCTTATGTTGGTTGCCTTGCTCATTTTCATTTTAGATTTTCATCTGAATGCCCATGAGCTAGCAGCAGCCCTGGTCGGCAGGCTTCACATCAATCCGCATGGGCATTATGTGAGTCTGTTGCTCAAGGTGTCCGAGAATTTTAGTGGGGAAGAGCTTGTCGCAGTCTGCCTCTGCGCCTTGATGTATTCGATTATCAAGTTCGCTGAGTCTATCGGGCTATGGCATCAACGCACCTGGGGCAGAACATTAGGGATCGCGAGCATAGGCGTGCTGATTCCTTATGAAGTTTATGCATTGACCCATCATTACACGCATTTCAAGCTCTTAGTTTTGTTGATGAATAGTTTTATTGTTTTGTATCTATTTATGTTTTTTAAT
This sequence comes from uncultured Methylophilus sp., assembly GCA_936943315.1. Classification (GTDB taxonomy): domain Bacteria; phylum Pseudomonadota; class Gammaproteobacteria; order Burkholderiales; family Methylophilaceae; genus Methylophilus. The sequence goes on from CAKZJM010000241.1 coordinate 16,306, forward strand.
AAACGTACGAGTTCTGAATAATCCGAATCGCAACGCATCGAGGGGTGAGGGCATGACCTGTATTGGCAACAGGATTTGATCTACTGGCTGAGGCGCCAGGCAATGTGTATGTTTAAATCTGACTCATCGCGTCGAATCTCAAATGTTGAGCCAAAATGATGAACTTAATTGTATTGGCGATGAATAACCACATAGATTGCAGCGATAATCATTTACTGGCTAATGATCAGGTTCTAATATTAAAGATGTATATATTTCTGAAATATGCATCTAATTAGACAAACGTACCGTATTTAGGGGTTGAAGCAACATGCATGTTAAAAAAAAGCTTGGAATCAATCGTGACAGATGACATCGAGGATTTAATAGCTCGAATAATTGAGAGAGATGAGGATGCTTTTAACGATTTATATGAAGCTACTTTTAGTAAGGTCTACAGCCTGGCTTTAAAGATTACAAAAGATCCAAGCACTGCTGAAGAAGTGGTTGAGGATACGTATTACCAGATATGGCAGGAAATTTATCGCTACGATTTTAACAAATGCCCTTTGTATAACTGGATGCTGATCATTTGCCGCTCGCGTGCCATTGATGCCGTGAGAAAGCAAAATGCCATTCCTGAAATGGTGGTTAATTATGATTGGGTGATTGAGTCAACTGAGTTATCAGCAGACGATAGATTGCAGAGCAAACAAAACTCAATTGCAGTGATTAAAGCATTATCAGAAATTAAACCCTTGCAAAGACAACTGTTACATCACGTTTTTTATTATGGCTTAACGCATCAAGAAATATCCGTGATCATGAACATGCCTCTTGGCTCAGTGAAATCAACCATTAATAGAGCTCAAAAGTTATTAAGAGAGAAACTTAAAGGTGAGCAGTTTTGAATAAAGATATGACAACCAACAAGCCTGAATCACTGGAGTTTGATTTATTTCTCGAACTGTTTGAGGCCACACCCGATTTAGCGCCTCCTGCCAATACAAAAGATCGCATCAAGAATAAATTGATGCAACGGGTTGCACAAAGCCGTGACAGTCAATTTTTTGTATTTTCAGAACAAGGA
>CAKZJM010000242.1 GCA_936943315.1 uncultured Methylophilus sp.
CCGTATTACCGCGCCAACCGCTTTAGCCGGGCTGATGAAATCGAAACCTCATTCACAATCACCTGGGATGCTTTTCTGGCCTTACGTTTTTTCCACCACAGATAGACGCCGGTGACCGAGAGCATGGCGACGACCAAGCCCATGACTGAAATCAAGACGCGGCCAGGCATCCCTAAAATGCGCCCGGAATGCAACGGAAATTGCGCTTGCACAATTAGATCGCCAGCCGTGCCTTGCCAGGGGATGCGCTTACCAACGTAATGCCCATCCAGCCCGTCGTAATATAAGCGCTTATGGCCTGCTCCAGCCACGCCATGATCGGCATCGGGGCGGTAAAAGTCGACATTAAAGAGTTGATAAGCTGCGCTGTAGGAAATACGTCCGGCAGGTTCGTCCCACCCCTGGATACGTGCGTCTTTCACAGCCACCTCCAGCACTTGCTCAAAATCCACTTTGGGTGGCGTTTGCTGCGATACCGGCAAGCGCGGACGTAAATCCGCAGGGGTTGGTGTTAGCGTGAATGCCGATTGCATGACCGGCATGAATATCTCGCGACGCAGGTTGAGCGCCATGGCCGAAAAAGCCAGAATAATCAGCAATATCCAGGTCCATAAGCCAAATGCCCGGTGCATATCAAAATAACGTTTGTGCTTGCTGCTGTTCCAGCGCATTTTCCATGCAGGCCACCATCGTTGCCAGACTGAAGCTTGGTTCACAGCATGTGTGGACTGCGCTTTATGCAACTTTGTGTGTGGTCTTTTGACTGACTTGGGGAGGGTCAGGTAAAAACCGACAAAGCTATCGATCAGCCAAATAATCGCTACCGCGCCCATGAGCCAAATCCCCCAGCGATCAATGCCCCACATTTCTGGCAGATGCAAGCTGTAATGCAGTTTGTAGAGAAAAGAAACAGCATTCGTCCGGTCTATCGGCCAAACAGCGCCCCACTCGCGCTTGCCAAGCTCCTCACCGGTCACCGGGTCAACAAACACCTGATTAAATTTAACAGGCTTGATACCATCTGGCGGGTTTGGCAATGGCCGGACACCAATCGCCAGCGTATGGCCCTCTTCTATACTCAGCGGGATTGAACTCACCTGCACCTGCGGATAGCGCTCAGCCACCTGCTTCGCTAAAAGCAAAGGGGACTGATGCATCCCGCTTGATTCACTATGCATCATTGCAGGGTTCAGCACCTCATCCAGCTCATGGTCCCATGAAATGATGGCGCCAGTCAGGCCGGTGATTAACAGGAATAATGCGCTAGCCAGGCCTAAGCAGCGATGCACCAATAATAATGAAGAGCGCAAATTCAAATCCCTTAATCTTTAAAAGTCGAGTTGGGCGCTGACGGTGACTGTACGCGGCGCGCCAAGGACAAGATATCCATAGTTACCTGTATCACTTGCTGCACCACCTGCTGAAGCCCAATAATCACGGTCTGTGACATTGTCTATACGACTACGCACAGTAAACAAATGGCCTTTGATTTCAGTCGCGTAGCGGGCACCGATATCCAGCCTGGTCCAACCGGGGAGGCGTTGAGTATTAGCCGCATTCGCATATACATGACCAGTGGTGATCACGCGCGCATCAAACGTTAAACCGGGTACCATAAATGCATCCCACTCCAATCCCAAGTTTGCTTGTCGATCCGGAATGCCTATCGTTTGTTTGTCTTCGCTCGCTGCGTTTCCTGTATTTTTCTGCTTTGCATCCAGCCAGGTGACCCCGCCCAGTAAACGTAAACTTGGTGTGAGCTGACCATAAGTCATGAATTCAACCCCTTGATGCTCCTCTTTACCTTGTGAAGTGAACACATTCGCCGCATTGACGAAACCACGTGGTTTTTCTGTCGTAAAGTAGGCGGTCGTGACACGAATCTTACCGAAATCAAATTTCGCACCAACCTCTTTTTGTTTAGAGACGTATGGGGCAAGTGTTTGCCCTGGATTAGCGGCGGTTCCCGGTGCAGTAGCGCCTTGCGACAACCCTTCAATGTAATTGGCATAGAGTGAAATACCATCCCAAGGCTTCACAACCGCGCCCAATACTGGACTTGATTTACTTTTGTCATAAGCGTTCATGAACACGCCACTGTAATTGTAAGTTGTAGCCGCGATTTCCTGGTGCCTTAACCCTAGCGTCAACAGTAGCTGATTGTTTAGTAAGGACAATGTATCCCCTAAAGCAATACTTCTCAGGATGGTTCTGCCCGTGGTGCTAGGATCGCTGAGTACACCTCCTCCACCCGCACTTGCCGAGGGCAAAGCGTAATAAGTGGGGGTATACAAATTAGTAGTTAATGAGCTGCCAAAAGCAAAAGCCGCTTTTTTCTCAAAGTGGTATAAGTTTGCGTTCAAAACAACGTCGTGGCTAATATTGTCGGTTTCAAACTTACCCTTCAACCCCACTTCGCCAGTTCTGACTGAGTCTTCCCTGGTATTGTCAAATCTAAAAAAGGTACCGTTCCCGGTAGCGGAATTACTGACGGTAGAATTAGCCAAAGAGTTTGCCTCATGTGACTCGCGGAAACCACCTGCAAAGTAGGCGGTGACCTTTTCTGTCAAATCGTATTCACCGCGCAAAGTACCGAAGGTGTCACGTTCGTTTGAATATGACCATGGCTGTGCCCAGTTGGAATCGCTTTTTGGTGCACGAGGGACACCTGTTGTCGCAGCAAGCGTGACGTTTGTACGCGTTTGCTTCAAATGATTATCCTGATAGCCGATATCCCCGGACAAGCGTAACTTCTCGCCGCGCCAGTCTAACGCCAGTGATACCAGATCCACTTCAGCATGTTCTCTGTCAACCGCAGTACCACCATCCCGCTTGGACACGTTTAGTCGCACCCCTGCACTGTCATCCGGCCCGAAGCGTCTCGCCAAATCCGCCGAAATGAGTTTCTGGTTTCCTGAACTCCAACCAGCATTCACGACGCTCAGTGGCTCATTGGGTGCTCGTTTTGGCAACAAAGAAATTGAGCCGCCAATCCCATCTCCGTTAGGACTGGAACCATTCAAGAATGCCGAAGCACCCCGCAATACTTCAACGCGTTCAAAAAGCTCTGCGGCAATATATTGCCTGGGCAATAAACCGTACAAACCGTTATAGGCCACGCTATCTGAATACAATTGAAAGCCACGAATAAAATAAGATTCCTGGAAATTACCAAATCCACGCGCCACGCGGACCGAAGGATCGTTCAGTAAAACATCGCCTACACTACGCGCTTGCTGATTCTGTATCAGCTCATTGGTATACGCATTGATTGAAAAAGGCGTATCCATGGCATCCTTATTGCCAAGCACCCCAACCCGTCCACCTTTGGCAACCTGGCCGCCAGCATAAGGTTTCATTAGGCCTTTGGCATTCGCATCCGCTGAAGCATTCACCTTAATTTCGTCCAGCGTTTCAACGCCAGACTCTGCCGTCTTACTCTCCTCCGCAACAGCGTGGTTGATAGAAAGAGCACATAGCACAGCAAAAGATAGTCTTTTAGGAGTGAATTTCATGATTGATCCTGATGTGATTAAACCGGGCGATAGCGCCATGTCATCCGTGATTGCACGATGCGGCTAGAACTTGTAATTGGCAGAAAGAACAGCATTTTGACGCTCACCGTATCCACAATCCTGGCCAACGCCACGGCACCAGGAAATAAACTCTTTATCGGCAATGTTTCTAATGGTGGCCCGCACATCCCATGGGCCATGAGAGTAACCGACCATCGCATCGAACAAAGTCACCGCATCAATCCTGGGGGCTCCGCCGCCACCAACAATGTCGCCGATATACCGCGTACCGGCTCCGATACGCCAATGCTCGTTAATACGGTATTGCGCCCAGGCTGAACCAAACTTTTCAGCGACGGCAGACAGGCGGATTTTTGTGGTGTCGTTGAACACATTCATATGGGTGTAATTACCCAGCAGCTCCCAATCCCCAATACGATGTTTGGCCTCCAGCTCCCAGCCTCTGCTCAGCGCACCCGCTTGTTGCAGCCCGCCAGGTGTATTGCCCTGAAGCACACGGTTTTGCTGTTCAATCTCAAACCAGGCAAAAGCCATAGAAGTATTGCTGTCAGGAGAGAGAAATTTCACCCCGGCCTCACGCTGCTCGCCTTCCGTCGGCTTTAACACACCACCTGCACCATCCGTCCCCAAATTGGGAACAAAGGCCTCGGCGTAATTCACATAAGGTGAAATTCCGTTATCAAAACGGTACATCAAGCCTAACCGCCCTGTAGTGACCGAATTACGCGAGACAACATCTGGCGTGGCACCCACCTTGAGTAGCGTATTGGTCGCATGGTCGCGACGGATGGCGCCGGAGACAACCCATGGCCCCCATTCCATATGGTCGGTCAGGTAAAAGCCTGTCTGCACAATTTTGTTGTTATCGCGCTCTGCGCCTGCCAGAGCACCGTAATCAACATTCCCGTATACGGGGTTATAAACATTGATACCAAATGCAGAGGTTGTGGAGGTGTAGTTACTTTCAGTCCACAAGGCGTCCTGATAATCCATGCCTAGCGACACCAAATGCTTTGTCGGCCCCAAAACAAAATCACCTTGCAAACGGGTATCGCTTGAAAACACGTTAGTACTGCGGTCTGCCGCATGAATGGTGCGTTGTATATTACCCGCGCTATCCGGGTTAGCCCCGACGCGGGTCCAGTGCTCTCGAGTGATGGTGTCTGAGTTCACTTTTCGCAGATTTGCGATGAACTTGATCTGATTAGTAATCGCTTGATCGACAAACAGCGAGACTTCGTCCTTTTTGGTGTCATAGCGGTCCCAGCCAGGCTCACCCACAAACGTTTTGCTGGATATTTGACCTAAAGGTCCGGGGAGTATGGTTCCGCGGGATGGCAAGAACTGTGCTGACACCGTGCTATCAATTTCCTGATGCACATATTGCATGGTGATACTGGTTTTATCGCTGGGCCGCCAAGTCACTGAGGGCATCACAGCCAGGGCATCGTCATTGACGTGATCGACCTGAGTACCACTGTCGCGCTTCAATGCCACCAGACGATATAACCACTCGCCATCTTCAGTCAGCGGCCCGGTAAAATCGATACCAACCTGCTTACGGTCATACATCCCATATTGCAGATTGATTTCGCGAGAAGCCTCTTTTTTGGGGCGTTTAGAGACGGCATTCACAATCCCACCCAAATCTGACTGACCAAACACCGAGGAAGAAGGCCCCTTCAATACTTCAATCCGCTCCAGCAGATAGATATCAGTTCTGGTGTTATTGTAAGAGCCATACAAATTACGCAGGCCATCTTGAAACATCGATGGATTCAACCCGCGGACAGAAGCCGAGTCGATTCTGGTATCAAACCCAAAATTACCGGCATAAACCCCCGCGCTATAAGTCAAGGCATCCTGAATATTCAAAGCGCCCATCTCACGCGCCTGCTCAACATCCACCACCGTCACAGACTGCGGCGTATCTTGCACCGGGACGGGGCTTTTCCCTACTGAGGTCGCACGGTCTTGCGTAATAAACTTGTCTTTTTTGCCGCTCTTTTTAGCGCTTACAGACACCTCAGGCAAGGTGTCTGTTTCAGCTTTGGAAGATTCTTCAGCGCCAATAGAAACGGATGGAAAAGCCAGCGCCAATGCCAGCGGGATCGCAGGGATACGAAACGAATACATACACAAACTCCAGTAAATTGATTGCTGGCTACTGGAATGTGTCGTTGGCTTGCAATTTGATCAATCAATAATGATAACAATTCTCATTATTTAATTCAACAAATTACCGAGTTAATGTATTGACGGCAATAAAACGAGGCGAAAAAACAAAACCCTGCCAGATAAGCAGGGTTTTGTTTTCATCGGCACAACTACTGGCTGACAGCCAACACTAATACTTCCAAGTGAGCGTAGCGATGGCACTGGCTGGCGCTGCGTAATAGGCTTGACCGGCGCTGGCATATCTTAAACTTGACAGGTACTTTTCGTTGGTCACGTTATAAAGGTTAATCGCGGCATCCCAATGCTGATCAATCTTATAATTGGCCATCAGGTTTAAGACGGCGTAGCTGCCTTGTTTGTAGCGGATAGAATCCCCGTTTAATGCGATATCTACATGCGTTTCACTCTGCCAGTTGACGCTGCCACCGACTTTCAGATTTTCAACAAACGGCACCTTGTAAACGGTCGTCAGATGCAAAAGATGGGTTTACATTCTGATCATTGTCCCCCTTGATGCTCATCAATCGGGTGTAACCAGCATTCATACTCAAACGCTCACTGACCTCACCGGACACATCAAACTCATAGCCTTTGGTCGTGGCTTGAATACCTTCATAAGTGTTGATAATGCTTCCATTAAAAGACGCGGTTCCAATGGACTGTGCCTGATTCTCCTGCTCGGTTCTAAACAACGAAAAGGTGCTATTCAACCTTTTGTTAAACCACTCACTTTTAACCCCGGCCTCATAGTTTTTGCCTTTTAAAGGGGCAATGACTTTCAAGTTTGGACCCCGTTCTACCTGAGGCCTGTAGATACCGGTGTAACTGGCATATAGAGAATGCACCTCATTTAAGTCGTACACGGCTCCCGCATAAGGTGTGAGCTTGTTGTTTTCCTTGGCTATTTGATCAGTACCATAAGCAACGCCTTGTAGCTCATAGCTAAGCAAACTACCGCCCACCGTGACTTTTAAAGCATCCGTTGGGTTTAGCTTAGCCGCTGTATAAAGATTGGTAATGGTATTCTGGTAATCAGAGCTTTTACTTTTAGGGCCAAAGCTGGGCATTGGAAACTCGCCCAAATCATCAAAGCTGCTCACAAAGACATCGCCCAGGGTATCACCCGTGCGGGAGTACTCTTTCATATAAGACTTGCTCCAGGTCGCCCCCACAACCAGTTCATGCTTACGGCCACCCAGCTCAAAAGGACCGTTGGCATAAATATCAGCCACATGGTCTTTGGTTTGAAAGCTGTAAATGTAAGGATAGCTGGTATAGGAACCTAACCCGGTCGCACGGTTTTCGTAACCATCAACGTAGTTATAACGGCCTTCAGAGGCGGTATCTTTGTGGGTTAACTGCGCTTTGACTTTCCAGTCGTTATTAAAATAATGGGTCAGTTCGGCGAAGCTTATGTGGGTGCCCACTCTCATGTAGGCCCAGTCTGTGGCGGGGGAGTCAGATACTTTGTAATGACGCTTGCTACCATCGGAATACAACAGTGGCAAACTGCCAAAGTTATTGCCACTGGAATCATTCTTCTGATAAGTGTGGCCAATCGCCAGGTTGGTGTTCTCACTTAAGTCCGCTTCAATCACGCCATACGCCACATTTCTTTCATTGCTGTAGCGGTCAAGGTAAGAATTTCGATTTTGGTTCGCCACCACCAATCGCCCACGCACACTACCGTCTGCATTAAGCGGGCCTGAGACATCGGCATCCAGACGACGATTATCCCAAGAGCCTAAAGAAGCATTCGCCTTTACCTGGAAGACGCTCGTAGGACGTTTGCGAATGAAGTTAATGGTGGCAGAAGGGTTGCCGGTCCCCGCCAACAAACCATTGGCACCCCGTAACACTTCGATACGGTCATACACAGCCACATCCAAATCACCATAGTTGGTACCACTAAAACTGATCGGTGAATTCAGGCCATCAATTTGAAAGCTGGTGATGTTCAACCCACGCGCCGTATATTCAGTCCGGTCTGTCTCAAACTGCTCAACCTTAATTCCAGTGGCGTACGACAGCGCATCATTGACGGTTAACACCCGAAAATCATCTAGCTGCTCACGGGTAATGACAGAAATAGATTGAGGTGTTTCGCGGATACTCGTATTTAAACGCGTCGCCGTTGAAGTGGAGTTCACTGTATAAGACTTCGTTTTTTCTGAAGGCTGATTCTTTTCCAACTTAGAGGTCACCTTCACCTCGGGCAAAGATTCAACATCTTCTGTGGGCACCGCGTCTGCGGCATATCCAACATAAGGCATAGCCAGCACGACGGCTGCTAAAAGGTGACGACGACGAAATGAATGTAATAATTGTGAACTGCGCACGAGACTCCCCTGTAGATAAACTGCTGGCTACAAGAGTGATAACTCGTTGGCTTGCACTAAGCCTTAAATGATAACAATTATCATTTACTACATCAAGAGTGATATTTATACAGAATTGTATCCATTCAGAAACATATCAATGCACAACCTTAAGCAGCCAGCGTCTGCTTAAGGCTAGGCGCCACGATCATCTGCCCTTCGTCCGTCATGGCACTAGACAATCGCACCTCATACAGCGCTTCGAGCAACGGTAGTGTGACATGCGCGGTTTGATAATCGCCCACCAAGCTGCCGTGCTTGATCAATATCAGCCGTCCAAAACTTTGCAGGGCCTGGTTAATGTCATGCAGAATAGACACAATGGCATGCCCGCGTTGGGACGCGAAGGTTTTCATCGCGTCCATTAATTCAAACTGCAAACCTGGGTCAAGCGCGGCCAGAGGTTCATCTACCAGCAGCAGGCCTTGCTCTGCATCCCACAGTTGGGCAAATACTCTTGCCATATGAACACGGGCTTTTTCACCACCGGACAAGGTATCAAACCGGCGGCCCAATAAGTGTTGGGCGCAGGCGTGTTCGGCGGCCTGTTGCACGATGTTGTTCAAATGCGGGTCAAGTGTGCGGGCGACACGGCCAAGGCCGATGACAAGCTCAACAGGCAGGCCAAAAGCCACTTCGTGCGATTGCGGCAAGAGGGCACGGCGCCGGCTTAACTCAGGTAACGGCCACTCATGTAGAGAGCGCTGTTCAAACTCCGCTTGCCCACCTGCGACGGCCAGCTCGCGCGCCAACAGTTTAAGCAGGGTAGACTTACCTGCACCACTTGGCCCCAGGATGGCGACCTGCTCGCCGGGACGGATGGAGAGGGTAAAAGGGCCAAATTGACGCTTACCAAGCAACACCGTTGCCCGGTTTAAGGCGAGTAACTGGACTGGTAAGTTGTTCAAGCTGGACATGGTTAAACACCTCTGCGCATTCTGGCCAGCAACACCAGGAAGAACGGCGCACCTAATAATGCAGTAAAAATACCCACCGGAATCTCAGCCGGAATGGCGATGGTTCGCGCAGCCGTATCCGCCAGCAGTAACAGAATGGCGCCTACCAGCATGGCTAAGGGTGCCAGCCGACGCTGGTCTGGGCCAATGAGCAAACGTACGATATGCGGAGCGACCAAGCCTATAAAGCCGATCATGCCGCACCAGGCCACCGCGAACCCGCACAACAGCGCAACCAGCATGATGACGCGTATGCGCAGCGCACGCACATTGACGCCTACGTGCGCGGCGGCAGCTTCACCAAGCGCCAGTGCGTTCATCACATGGGTCAGCCTGCGCAAGTAGCAGAAAACCATGATAAGCGCGAGGAGCAACACACCCGTTAATGTCCAGTTTGCCCCGGCAAGTGAGCCCAGAGTCCAGAACGACAGGTTGCGTAACTGCTCATCGGTGGCCAGATAAGTACACAAGCCAATCACTGCGGCCGCTAGCGCATTTAAGGCGATGCCAGTCAACAACAGGCCAGCAATCGAATCAGCCGTGAGCCAACGCGCCACGCTATCCAGAATAAAACAGACGGTAACTGCACCGGCAAAGGCGGTTGCGGGCAACAGCCAATAGCGCAAAGCGGAAGGGATTTCGATGCCGCTGCCAGACAGCAACACGATCGTCAATGCGGCTGCACAAGCGGCGCCGCTGGTCACGCCAAGCAAGCCTGGGTCGGCCAATGGATTGCGGAACAAGCCTTGTGTCAGCGCGCCAGACAAGGCCAATGCGCCGCCGACCAGGACGGCAAACAAAATACGCGGCAAGCGTAAATGCCATAACACATAAGCACTGCCGGAGAGCGGTTCGCCATCCTGCTGAAGTGGCGCCAGCCAATCCTGACCTGTCATGGTCACTGCCCCCATGGTGGCGGCAGCCCACACCCCCAGCCCCAGTATTAACCAGCAGAGCCATGCCGGTTTGCTGCTTAGCTGCTTTAAAAAGAGCGGCATAGATTTAGCCACGCGCGAGGGCGTTGAGATCAAGAATGTCATCATGGTTTGCCATAGCATGTTGGCATGGCTTTAAGCGCTTTGCATTGTTTTTGTGAATAGCTGATCCAGCGCTGACAGCGCTTGTGGCAAGCGCGGGCCAAAGCCCAGCATAAACATCGCCTCCAGGGCGACGATACGCCGCTTTTGCCCGGCGGGCGTTTGGGCCAGGCCAGGCAACTTCAATACGCCGTCCACCCCGCCCACCACCTGCATGCCCTGCGCTGTGAGCAACACAATATCTGGCTGCGCCGCGATCACGGCTTCGGGCGTTAGCGGTTTAAACCCATTGAAACCCTCGACGGCGTTGCGCGCACCGGCATAAGCAATCATGGCATCGGCGCTGGTGCCCTTGCCACCCACCATCACCGAGCCTGGGCTGTGTGACAAGATAAACAGCACGCGTGGCGCCGCAGTCTTGCGTGCCAAAATAGGTGCACGTACCCGCTGCCACTCCTGCGTTAACTGGCTTTCCAGTTGAGCGGCCTGGGTATCGCGGTCAACCACGGCACCCACCCGTTTAATCCGTTCAATCACGCCTTCAAATTGATCATTGGCCGAAAGCACAGTCACCGGCACCCCGGCCGTAGCGATTTGCCGCAACACGGCGGGCGGCCCGGCATCTTCGCTGGCTAGTACCAGGGTTGGGCTCAAAGCCAGAATGCCTTCACTGGAGAGCGCCCTGGCATAACCCACACTGGGCAGCCTGGTGGCTGCTTGCGGATACAGTGACGTAGTATCTACACCCACCAGTTCTTTTTCAGCGCCGAGGGCATAGATGATTTCAGTGAGCCCGCCACCGACACTGACAATGCGGCGCGTGCTTTTTTTGCCGGATTCAGCAGCTAGGGCAAGCTGCGGCAAACAAGCCACCGCAAACCCCGCACCCAACTGGGTTAAAAAATGACGGCGCGACTGTGGCATCCCGTCTTCATTCAATACGTCAAACATACTTAAACCTTAGATAAGCGTTCGATCACTTCAGCCCAGGCCTTGGGTTCAGGCTGGCCAGTGACAGTCGCTGAAGCAAACAGGGTAATCAGCTCACCCGTCTGATTGAGCAAGGCGAGCGCGGAAAACAGGCCGTGCACCCCTGACTGGCTCAACACCCAGGCAGAACCAATGTGATCTTCGCGTAAATGGAGATTGAAGCCGGGGTCGAGCACGTTGAGCCACGGCCCCATGACGGCCACTTTATCGATGGGCCCGCTGTGCGCCTGCGTGACCCCGGCATTCCCAGTGAGAATCAGCATCTCAAGGGCCTCAGCCGCGGCTGTTTCCAGTAATCGCCTGGCGGCATCGGCTGGCACCTGGCGTGCAGTTTCTGGCGAAAGCGCTGTTAAATATGGCAGGCAACCCCCTTGACACTGCGCTAAAGCGCTATGCAACTCCCGCGCATCCTGCACCATATCCAGCGCCACCAAAAAAGAGGCAACATCGTGAATAGCTGTTGTCGCAGCACAAGGCTGGACGGTGATTCCAGGTAACTGATCGGGATCTGCGAACCATTCAACCAGGGCACCATAGGCCGCCGCATCACTCTGCGGACGCAAAAACAGCTTGTGCACCGCTACGCCAGCAGCATCATAAAACTGCAAGCTGCGCTGCACGCCTTTTTCGCTTGACTCTTCTACTGCAAAGCCGAGTTGCCAATGTTGCAACCTGCATTGCAGATCAATCTGCTCATCAAGCACCGCGACCACATTCGCCTGTTCAGTCACTGAAGAATAAACGCCATCCTTTTCATGCACGCATGCCGCATTTCGCGTCAGCGCCATCACTTGCTGTAGCGCTGCACAGGCCACCAGCAAGGCATACCAGTCTGGCCGCAAACGTGTCGTACGCATCAGTGCACTTTCAGGGGCAGCGATATGCGCGGCAACCAACTCGCCTTCTGAGATATTCAGCTGTTCAGCGATCTCACGGTGGCGGGCGCGACCAGCCTGGCGCGCCAACTGGAACTGCTGCCTGATCTGGTCTAAAACAGGATTCTTTAGCGGCAGGTTCATGTTTATGCCAACTGATCCAGTGTCTGCTGGGCAGCTTTATCGGGCGCCGTATGGCCCTGGTCATTTCTATGTGTCACCTGCATCAGGTCTTGCCCGTTCAAATGATAGGCCTTGGCAAAGCCAGACACATAACTGCCTTGCGCAGGCGTCAACTCAATCAGGTGAAAGTCGGTCAACTTGCTGATGACCTCCATGAAATTGCCAAACTTCTTAAAGAACAAAGCCATGACAGCCTCGAACTTTTCGCTTTCCCGGCTCACTTCTTGGGCGGCACATTGAAATACCAGGCGCTTTCTGGCGAAGAGATGCGCGGCCTCTTGTTCGCTTTCTATAAACATCAGGGAGCAACGGCCGGTGTCCCGCAAGTTGGCACAATGCGTGGCTAACTCACTCACATAAATATAGAACTTATGATCCTGCTCTACATAAGCCGCATAACTGGCCTCAGGCACTCCTTGTGCATTGCTTGTCGCCAATTGAAGCGATTGAAACTGGCTTTTGAATGCCATCGCTTCTGCCCCAATAGATTGCAATTTTTCATCGTTCATTTCGCTATTCTCCGGTTTAAAAACGCCACCCTGACTAGAGGACGTTTCTGATTAATAGTTCTTCTATATGATAATGATTTTCATTTACAAAACAACACTTGACCGCACTTTTAATATTCTTTTGCACAACTTCCGCATACCCCGTTTGCAGAGATCCGTTTTGTAGTACCACAGCCGCACACTCGGCTGGTCACTTAACAAGCAAGTGTTCTAGCCAGGTCTACACTGGGTATCGTTGTAGTGATTTAAATGAAAAAAGTGGAGGAAAAAGAGCGTGACGCCTACTCGCTTTTCGTCCTGTTTGCTGCCCGATTCAAGCAACGCTTAAATCAGTTTGAGTGTGCCCTTCATGACGGCAGCATGGCCGGGAAAGGAACAGAAAAATACGTAGTTGCCTGCGGGCTCTAATTGCGCGGGATTAAAAGACGCGCTTGCACTCTCGCCCCCGCCGATCACGTTGGTCGCCGCCACCACTCGAGGGTCTTGTGGTTTGACAAATGACTTGGCGACACCTGCTTTGCTGCCATCTTGCAACACGCCTTGTTCATCGGCCTGTTTGCTCACCACCAGGTTATGCCCCATGATGTTTTTGCTCATGGTGCCGGTATGTTTGAGGTTGATGGTAAAAGACTTGCAGCTTTTGGGGACAGAAATTTCTTTGGTATTGAATGTCATTGCATCGGTGGCTTCCACCGTGACATCGCAATTGGCAGCGGCTTGTGCGTGCTGTTGCAGCAAACACATGGCTCCCATGGTGACCAGTAATTGTGCATATTGCTTCATTGTAAATCGCATGATTTTCTCCATTGCATCCATATTAAAAATTGGCTGGCTACTGGAGTGAAGCTCGTTGGCTGGCTGCGGGTTAAAAATTACCGCGTAGCGTTTTGCTCTAGGTAAGTTTTCTTGAGGGTGGACTTGTGTGCGCGCTGCCGGGCTGGCTTGAGCCAATAATGGTAAGCGGCGATCAATATCGGCAATGCTACAGCCATATCCGAGACCAACTCGCGCGTATCGTCATATAGCAAGGCGGCGATCAAGCCGGCACTGGAAAGCACCGCGATCAGCGCAGGCCATAAAAAAATTTGTTGTAGTGTTTTCGCTTGCATAAACAGGTGCGTCACCATGGTTGTGTTCGCCCGTTAAAAGTGGATTAATAGGCCTCGCTCAGCAAGATGCGTGTGTTGACATCCGGCACGTACTGATGACGCTTGCGCCACCACAATTTGAGGCCAGTCCACAGCACGATGATGCTCAAAATATCCAGCACGGCCCATATCCACTTGAGGGTGGTACCGCCATAGTCGCCAAAATGCAATGGCTGTGACACCAGCAAAGCCACGAGATACCATGGCAAGGGGCGGCTATCGGTCAATGTCGCATGCTGGGCATCAACCAGCACCGGCTTAAACAGGCGTTTGGTGAGTGGCGTATCGCCCCGCATAAAAATACCGTAGTGATGCTGGCTGGTGTAAGCAGTGCCAGGAAAAGCAATAAAGCCCAGTTGCATCTCAGGTTCGGTTTTCTGGGCCACATCCAGCGATTGCTGCAATGAAGCAAAGTGGG
Source organism: uncultured Methylophilus sp. (assembly GCA_936943315.1). Classification (GTDB taxonomy): domain Bacteria; phylum Pseudomonadota; class Gammaproteobacteria; order Burkholderiales; family Methylophilaceae; genus Methylophilus. The sequence continues at coordinate 14,209 of CAKZJM010000242.1, forward strand.
TAGGTGGCGGCAGGTTTTTATAAGGCGCAATCATTTGTGACATTTGGTCGAATTGCCAGTACTTCACCAGCAGGTCTGACCAGGCATTGATGACGCCGGTGGCCCCGACCACAAAAAACCAGCTCAGCGTCACAATGCCCAGCAAATTATGAATATCCAGGCGTTTGAGCTTTTCGCCCCGTGCGTGCCGCACTTCGCCGAAAGGCAGCTTGCGCATAAAGGGGGCATAAAGCACCACCCCTGAGATAATAGCAATCACCAGCAAAAACCCCATGAGGCCCAGGAACAGCATGCCAGGCAAGCCTGCAAACAGGTCCACATGCAGCTTGAACATGATGTACATAAACCCTTCTTCTACCGGTGGCTCACCCAACACTTGCGCCGTGCGCGCATCCAGCACCACTTGCTTGAAACCGCTGTCTGCTGTGGTGGTTTTCGCCATACTGACCACCCACTGCAAAGGCTCGTCATCTTCACGGTACATATACAAAGGCACCATACCCGGCTGCCTGGCCTTGGCGGCTGCCAGCAGGGCATCCATGCTGGCCATGGGGCCGCGATGGTCAATCTCAGGCGTCGCGATATGGTTGCCGAGAAAATCACCGATTTCATGGTGAAAAATCAGCGGCAACCCAGTTAGGCACAGCAACAGCATGAATACCGTGCACACCAGACTGGACCATTTATGCACCCAGGCCCAGCGACGGATAGAAGAATTCGACAGCATGCAAAAACCGATAAGCTATGGTTGTGGCTGGCTCACAAAGCCCACTTTTTTCATGCCAGCCGTTTGCGCTTTGGCCAACACCTCTGCCAACACCTGATAACGCGTATTTTTATCGGCGCGGATCTGCAATTCGGGTTGCTGTTGCTTGGCCGATTCCTCTGACATGCGGGTAGCCAAGTCAGCCACCTGGATTTCGCTGTCGTTCCAGAAAATCTTGCCTTCGGCATCCACCGCCAGGTCAATTACCTCTGGCTTTTCTTCCAGCGGTTGTGACGTCGCTTGCGGCAAATCAATCTTTACCGCATGGGTCAACAAGGGGGCCGTGATGATAAAAATCACCAACAGCACCAGCATGACATCCACCAGCGGCGTGGTGTTGATTTCGCTCATGGGCTGGGTGTGCTCAGCCGCACTGAATGGATTTGGACCTATCATACATTGCCGCCTTTGTTAGCCACTTTAGTATGCAGCTCGGTCACATTAGCAGGCTTGTTACCAGCCTTGATCACCAACGGCGCACCCGTGGTGAGCAGGGTATGCAGGTCTTGTGCAAAGCTTTCCAGCTCAGCCATGATCACACGGTTAGCCTTGATAAACGCGTTGTAAGCCAGCACGGCAGGAATCGCCACGGCCAGGCCAATCGCAGTCATAATCAAGGCCTCGCCCACGGGGCCAGCCACTTTATCAATGGTCGCCACGCCAGACTGGCCAATCGCCGTTAACGCGTGGTAAATCCCCCATACAGTACCGAACAAACCGACAAAAGGCGCGACGCTACCCACAGAAGCCAGCACAGACAAGCCACTCTCAAGCCCAGCCTGCTCTTGCGACAAGGTACGACGCAGTTGGCGTGCAATAAACTCGTCCTGGCTGCACGCTGCACCCAGGGACTGGCTGGCATATTGCTGGTGATGCTGGGTAGACTCGACGGCCGTCAATGCCAGGCGGAACGCTGGAGATTGCAGTTGTGCGTCTTGCAGCGCCTCCTGCAAGGTGGCCTTGCGCCAGAACTGGCGGACATAGGCAGACACATCACGCTTGTGCTTGAACACTTGCCAGGACTTCACCAGGATAAAGTACCAGCTTAATACCGACATGGTCAGTAAGATCAGTGCCACCAGGACTGAAACGACACCGCCTTCGGTGATAAAAGCCAAACCACTTGTTGATTGCATTAAAAATTCCCTTTCACTGAAAACTGCTTGATATTTGAAACTTGCTTAATTCTGCGTTAACGAGAATGACAACGGCACATTCACGTAGGCACTCAATGCTTTGCCGCCTTTGCGCGCAGGCTCAAAACGCCATTGCTTCACCGCATTCACGGCAGCTTTGTCCAGACGCTCGAAACCACTGCTATTGATCACCTCAACCGACTCTGGCCGGCCTTCAGCAGAGACCAGCACCTTCATGAGCACTTTACCTTCTTCACCCGCACGCTGCGATAAGCGGGGGTAGTCTGGTGCAGGGTTATTCAGGTAAGCCACCCCAAACTTTGGTGGTTCCACCTTCTCTTCCACCACTTCCTGTTTAGGCGGGGCGGCGGCAGACGTTGGCTTGGTTGGCGCCGCGGCCACGGGGGCCTCTAATGGCGGTGCAGATGGCTGTGTGCTGGCTTCAAATTTTGGCTGGTCCGGCGCGGGCTCAGTGATGCGTTCGACCACTGGCGCGGGGCGCTCGATGGGTTTGACCGGGGTTTCTTTAGGCTTGATGATGGGTTTAGCCACCGGTTGTTTTTTGATGATAGGCACTACTTCCGGCGCGGGCGCATCTTCTTTTTTGGCGGGCAAGGTGATGAGCGAAACCGTGATCGGCTCTGGCTTGGGCTCAACAATAACAGGCTCTTCGTGCACAAGTAACCAGGCAATGACGGCCGCATGCAAAGCCACCACAGCCAGCATCCCCAGGCCTTGCCAGCCCTGGCGGTTGTCGCGCGCCAACCAGTCTTCTGTTGCCAGCACAGACCAACGAAAAATACCCGCCAGCTCACCCAGCTGGCGACGGTGCAAACTTAGCTCAGGCACACGAGGGTCTGATGCACGCCCGGGCTTTAACGACAACCCGCGCAGGGACTCACGTTGCAGCATTCGCAGACTCCTTTGTCCAAACCACAAAAGGCAACACCCTGGTTGCCAGCATTACACATACATTCACGCAAAAACCTCTATTGATTTTGCTGAACCAGTTCGGGCGCCACGATCGCCTGGCACTTGGTCAACAATAATTTATTTTGCTTGGTGCGCATCAACTGATAGGTCTCGCCACCATGCACAATCGCCAATACGCCCGCATCACCCAACAATTGCTGAGCGTCTACCGTTGGTATCCGCTGTGATGAGATACCGGTCGCATTTTGCACGTCACCCAGCGATGATTGCAAGCGGTTAGTCATTTGAATCCAGTCCAAAAAAAGGCCGACTTACTTGCGTGAGCAATGCGGCATCAGATTTCAAGGAACACCCTTACCAGGGAT
>CAKZJM010000243.1 GCA_936943315.1 uncultured Methylophilus sp.
CACGCTCACAGAGCTGGGTAAATGCCTGACTCAGGGCCGGTTTATCTCGCACCGGGTGCAAATTACGCTCAAACGTGGTTTCCCGGCTCATGGAAACCGGGGCGCTTTCCGTTACGACGGGCCTGTCGTCCTGGCCGTGCGATACACGGTACAACCACCGGCCATAGCTCTTGCCAAAATGCTCAACAAGCCAGGCTTCGCTCATGCCTGCAATCTGTCCTATGGTCTTAATCTCTAATGATTCGAGCTTCGCACTGGCCTTGGGGCCTATACCATTGATCTTTTTTGCGGGCATCGGCCAGATACGGCCAGGGATGTCTGCCATGGTGATGACCGTGATACCATCTGGTTTTTGCATTTCAGAGCATAACTTTGCCAATAGTTTATTCGGTGCGATACCGACTGAGCAGGTAAGCCCAGTGGCGGCAAATACAGCAGATTTCAGCCGCTGGGCAATTTCGTGAGCGTCTTCTGGCAGCGTCGATACATCGGCATAGACCTCATCAATGCCAATATTCTCTACCTGTGGACTGATACTGCGGATCGCTTCTTTGAACAGCCGGGAATAATGACGGTACAGATCAAAATTGACGGGCAGCAAAATGGCATCGGGTGCGAGTTTGGCGGCTTGCATGGTTGGCATGGCAGAGTTGAGGCCCAGGGCTCTTGCTTCGTAGGTGGCCGTGGTCAACACTCCGCGGCCTGCATAATCCCGCAGGCGTGAAAACTCCCGTGTGCCATCTTCCCTGATTCGTGGCGCATGCGAAGAACGCCCGCCCACTACCATAGGCAAGCCTTTCAATTCCGGGTAGCGAGACAATTCACAGGATGCAAAAAAAGCATCCATATCAATATGTGCGATGCGCCTGGTTTCTTGGTCTGACATGTCAACCACTTACTTGGAAGCTTGGCAGCAGAGGAGGAATCAGAGATTCAACATCAGGTGAATATAAAACTACGGCCGCCAATAATATTGAGCAATATACAAAACTGAATTATCCCATGACGGGTAATAAAAAAGCATGCTCGTGCAAGAATGCTTTTTTATATGGTATCTGATATTGCTGTAATGGCTTCATTCAATGATGCAAGAGTCATAAAGCCTATGCGGGATAGGCTTTATTGAATCAACGAGTGTTATTGCTACTGAATGACGCCCAGTTGTTTGAACAGGCCGTAAGCATCCAGGACATCCCAATGCTCTGCGAGCTTACCATTCTCTATCCTGGAAATATCCACGGCATAAATACGGTAATGTTTGCCCGTAGCAGGAATACCTAACCAGTCGCCTTGCTGGGTGCCGGAATACACGCCATAGGCCCAGACGGTATCACCTTCAGCCACCAGTTTTTCCAGTTGATAGTGCCAGTCAGGGGTGGCTTTAAACCAGTCCGCAAAAAACTGTTGAAATCCGCTTAAGCCTTGAGGCACCAGCGGGTTATGTTGAATATAGCCTTGCTGCATAAACTGCGGTAGTTTGGTGAGGTCTTTTTTAACAAAAACAGCCTCGGCAAAATCTGCCAGCAGTTGTTTGTTTTGTTGGGGTTGGTCATTGGTTTTATCGTTGGCCATGGTCAGGGTTCCTTTCGTTAACAGGGTGGTCAATAACACAGCAGTGAGCAGGTGTTTAAGCAGCTTCATTCATCATCCTTTCATGTTTAAAAAATGCTTGCGCGATGAAGGTGTTACGCATGATAATTTCAATAGTTACTTTTGGTAAGTAGGCACCTTAAAGTAACTATTGCACTTGATAGAGAGCGAATTTTGGAATAAAGAGGAAGCCATGACTGAAGAGATTGAGCCATTGCTGGCGCAGCCATTACAGATTGCCCCTAGCTGGAATGCTTATCAGGCCGCGTGCCCGACGCGGTTGATGTTGAACCGGATTGCGGATAAGTGGACAGTGCTGGTATTGGGGTTGCTGGAAAGTGAAACCAAGCGTTTTAGCACTTTGCAGCGCGAGATTGGTGGTATTTCACAAAAAATGCTCACGCAAACATTACGTGGCCTGGAACGTGATGGGCTGATTGCGCGTATGGTTTATCCCGAGGTCCCGCCTAGAGTGGAGTATACGATCACGCCGTTAGGCCAGACGCTGGCTGGGTTGTTGGGTGCATTAAGGGGGTGGTCAGAGGCACATATGGACGAGGTGCTGCAAGCACAAAGTGCTTATGACAAAGCCGAGCAGGGGGCGCTTAAGCCCGAGGCTGCAAATGGCGTTAGAAGGGTGCGCTTTTAGTGCGCACCGCATAAATTAAGCCAGCAATAAAAAGACGGTTGGCTTTTTATGTACGTCAGGCAGTGTAGATTTCTTCCACTCGGCCACCGTTTTAGTCACAATCAACTCATCCTGAGCAGTGATGTTGCAAGCCACACACAGGCATGTTGTGGCTTGCAGGTTGGCGACCAGGTCTTCCAGCACATGCTGATTGCGATAGGGCGTCTCGATAAACAGCTGTGTGGCTTGTTGCTTTCTGGAGTCAAACTCAATGCCTTTAATGGTTTTGATGCGTTCGGCTTTTTCGCTGGGCAGATAGCCTAAAAAGGTAAAGCGTTGGCCGTTGAGGCCGCTTGCCATCAGCGCAAGAAGCAAGCTGCTGGGGCCGATCAGCGGTGCCACACGTATGCCTTTTTGATGGGCGACAGCGGCAAGGGCCGCACCGGGGTCGGCAATGCCAGGACAGCCAGCCTCACTCATCACGCCGACATCGGCGCCTTGGTGCACCACTTGCAACAGTTTGGGTAAGTCTTTGGAGGGCGTATCTTTCGTCAAGACGGCTAAGGTTAATTCACGGATAGGCACCGGATGGCCGCTGGCCGATAGAAACTGCCGGGCAGTTTTCTCGTTCTCGACAATAAAGTGGCGCAGGCTGTGCATGCGTTGTACCACGTCTGCCGGGAGCACCTGTTGTGGCGTGGTGCCTTCTGCGAGAGGGACGGGAATGAAATATAAAGTGCCAGCCATGATGAGGTCGTTGAATGTTTAAAGCTGGATTATCCCACGGCGGGCAATAAAAAAGCATTCTGGTCACAGAATGCTTTTGGAGTTAGAAGGCCATTCAGTGTTTACAGAATGGCTTAATATTTTTGCTTTAGTATTTTACCTTTAGTATCTTACTTGAACGCGGTACTTCAAGGTCACATCGCTTTCGGCAGGAACGCTGATTTTCCAGGTGGCCTGATGTGCATTCGTTTTCTGGTGCGGCTGTGACTCGTTGAGGATTTTCCAATCGCCGTTGATAGGCTCTTGCACGGTCACATTGACGGCGTCTTTTTTGGCGTTATGCAAGGTAATGGCATACGCACTTTCATAGAGCGGCACCTGGTTGTTTGTCTTGGTCAGGTTTTTGAAGTCAGTTTGTACGCGGTCGGCGGTGACATCAAACGCATTGCCAAGCTTGAGGCGTACACTATCGTTTTTTGCAGTATGGTCAATCTGGTCCTCACCGACAAACTGTGCGGTGCCGTCGCTATCTTTTTTGTAGACACGCATGGTGCCTTTGGGTAATGGAATCCCCAGTTTGCTGCTTTCCTTGTTGTCAAACTCAACATAGACCTGCACCTTCTGCTTTTTCTCCATGTCGCGGTATTGCCCTTGGTAGTAATAGTCAGCGCCCGTGAGCACCAGCTCTTTACGCGCTGGAATATGCTGCGCTGAGAGCAGGGCCACTTGTTTGGTCTGGTTTTCAGCAATGGTGGTTGCGCGTGGCAAGGTGTATAAATGGTATTCCAGCAGGCCTTGTTCAGTCGGCATAGGCGCATCGGCCACCATGGCTTCACTACGCATCATCATGGTTTTAGGGCGGATAGCCTCACGGACGCGGTTAACGTCACCCGCCACCAGTTGCACTTTGGCATTCGGGTAAGCGGTGCCGCTGGTATTGGTGAGTGTCACCCAACCGGAAAGGTCTATCGCATCTTCTTTACTACTGAGCTCAGCCACGTAGTCCGCTTTCCATTGCAAGCCACCGGTGAGGTAACTCAACTCAAGGTTGCTTTGCTCGGCGCCTTTATATTGCACTTGTGTGGTGAGGGTTGGGCGGTCTTTGAGTATCCCAGGCACACTGGGGTAGGCGATGCGGCCAGGAATCCCGGTCTCAATACGATTGCCTATTTTAAGCACCACGCCGTCTTGTGCCGAAAGTACGGTGGCAGTTTCTTCAGTCTCTGCGCCCGTGGTCGGGTTGGTGTGAATCACACTGACTTGCTGCCCGACATATTTCTCCAGAAGTTTTTGTGGGGTTAATAAATCAAAGTCAAAATTCTGTTCCAGGACTTGCAGGGAGGTATTTGGTAACAAGCTACGCAGTAAAGCGGTTTCAGGCTTGATTTGCGCGCTCACATCCCGGAACGACAAGGCGGAGAGGCCATTGCCAAGCGCGACTTTTCGGCTATCTTTAACCAGTGCCAGGTCTTCGTTGTAAATGGTGACGGCCACGCTGGTCTGGTCTGATTGCGGGCTGACCACGGCGGGTTCGGCTTGTGCCAATGAGATGCTGCCTAAAGAAAAAAACAGCAGGGAGCTGAGTCGCATGAATATCCTCTCGTTTTTATGTGTAAGCTTGTACGCTTGAGACTGCCTTAACGCGGCAGCCGTTCAAAAGTTAACACACGACGTGAGTTTGCGCTATGCGCGTGGCACAGAGAATACATCTACCCCGCATTGTTGAAGCATGTTGACCAGTGCAATCACAGGCAGGCCTATCAACGCATTAGGGTCATCCCCGCGCATATACTCCAGCAGCGCAATGCCCATACCCTCAGATTTGGCGCTACCCGCGCAATCATAAGGTTGCTCCAGCCGCAGGTAGGTTTCGATTTGCTGGGGGTTTAATGGCTTGAATTTAACAAAGTAAGGCACGATGGTCGATTGCATATACTGCTTGCTGCTATCGTACACACACAGGGCACTGTGAAAAATCACTTCTTTGCCACTGAGCAAGGTCAGCTGTTTCACCGCATTTTCGTGGTTACCAGGCTTGCCGATTTGCAAGCCATCTACGGTAGCGACCTGGTCGCAGCCGATGATCAAGGCATTAGACCGGTTTTCAGCGACTTTACGCGCTTTGTTTTCAGCCAGGCGTAGCGCTGTCTGCTCAGGGCTTTCCGTACTGAGCGGTGTTTCATCAATCGCGGGAGAAATACATTCAAAGGGGAGCTGCAGTTTTTGCAGTACTTCACGGCGATATGGTGAGGAGGAGGCGAGAATGAGTGGTTTGGTCATGCATATACCCAGTCTAAAAGCAAAAATCCCTGAATTGCTTCAGGGATTTTTGTCAATTTGGATTATTCCGGTTGAATTTCAATCAGTGTTTCATCCGGCGTGACGCTATCCCCTTTGGCGACATGAATGGCAACAACAGTCCCGGTTTTGCTGGCCTGGATTTCGTTTTCCATTTTCATCGCCTCGATCACCAATACGCCATCGCCCGCATTGACCTTGTCACCGACGTTCACCTTAACGGTCACAATCGTGCCAGGCATGGCCGTGGTCACGCAACCTGGGTGGTGAGGACGTGGGCGGCCACTGGCGGCCACCGCAGCAGCTTTTTTCTTGCCGCCGTTAGACCCACCGCCGCTGACTTCCATCTCGCTCAGCGTTTCTACAAACACCTCTTCGGAGATACCGTCGACTTTTACGTAGTAAGGCTTGCGTTCTTCACCGGCGTGGCCGCTACCTGTGAGTTTGATATGGTAGGTTTCACCGTGCAGGGTAATGTTGAACTCATTCGGTGCGTAACGTGCCGCAGCGGTTTGCTGACTCACCGCATCTTTGCTTAATAATGGCTCTGGTTGCAGTGAACCGGCATTGCGTTCCTGCAGGAAGGTTTTGCCAATGTCCGGGAACATGGCGTAGGTCAGTACGTCTTGCTCATGATTGGCAAAGCGCTCGGCTTCCGATTGCAGTTTGGCCATTTCCGGTTGCAGCAAGTCCGCAGGGCGGCAAGTGATGACTTCAGCGTCGCCCACCGCTAATTTGCGCACGTCAGCGTTCACAGCTGCTGGTGCTTTACCATATTGGCCCAGCAGGTAATTTTTCACCTCGTTGGTGATGGACTTGTAACGGCCACCAGTCAATACGTTTAATACGGCTTGCGTACCCACAATCTGTGAAGTGGGGGTCACCAGTGGAGGGTAACCCAAGTCCTGACGCACACGTGGAATCTCGGCCAGCACTTCATCCATGCGATTCAGCGCGCCTTGTTCTTTCAACTGGTTAGACAGGTTGGAAATCATGCCACCCGGCACCTGGTTGACCAGAACGCGGGTATCCACGCCTGTAAATTCACTTTCAAACTGCCAGTATTTGCGGCGGACTTCTTTAAAGTAGGCCGTGATTTCCTGCAATTTGCCGAGATCCAGGCCGGTGTCGTACTCGGTACCTTGCAATGCAGCCACCAGGCTCTCTGTTGTCGGGTGGCTGGCGCCTTCAGAGAATGAAGAGTTACAGGTGTCGATAATATCTACACCGCTTTCAACACTCTTGAGCAGTACCATACTGGCCAAACCAGAGGTAGCGTGGCTGTGCATGTGCACAGGCACGCTGACCGCTGCCTTCAGGCCTTTGACCAGTTCTGCCGCCATGGTTGGGGTCAACAGGCCGGCCATGTCTTTCACGCCGATACTGTCACAACCCAAGGCTTCGAGCTCTTTGGCCATGTTTACAAAGTAGGCAACATCATGCACCGGGCTTGTGGTGAATGATAAGGTGCCAATGGCGTGTTTTTTCACTGACTTGACGGCTTCAATCGCAGTGGTCAGGTTGCGGATATCGTTCATCGCATCAAAAATACGGAAGACATCGACACCCGTATCTGCGGCCTGTTTGACAAAGGCATGCACTACGTCATCTGAGTAATGGCGATAGCCCAGCAGGTTTTGGCCACGCAGCAGCATATTGATCGGCGTGTTAGGCAGGGCCTTGCGCAGGCTGCGTAAACGCTCCCATGGATCTTCTTTCAAAAAGCGCACGCAGGCGTCAAAAGTGGCACCGCCCCAGGCTTCCAGGGACCAGAACCCAATATCATCCAGCTTGCTGGCGATTGGCAGCATATCTTCGGTACGCATGCGCGTCGCAATCAGGGATTGGTGTCCATCTCTTAAAACGAGTTCGGTGACATGTATTTTGCTCATAATCTTGTCGATCTAAATAAATATCTGCAATGCGGTTAATCAAATGCCTTCGTGGGCAGCAATCGCTGCAGCAATTGCTGCAGCCATCAATTCTTTTGGGAGTCCGACGTCGTATTGCGTCAGCTCTGGGTGTTGTTCCACAAAACTGGTGTTGAACTCTGCGGCACGGAAATCCGGGTGCTGCATGATTTGCTGGTAGTACGGGATTGTGGTTTTGACGCCATACACAATCATGTCATTCAGCGCACGGCGGCCGCGCTCAATCACGCCTTCCCAGTCCAGCGCCCAAACGGTCAGTTTGGCACACATGGAGTCGTAGTAAGGCGGGATGACATAACCACTATAGATGGCCGCATCCATACGCACGCCGGGGCCGCCCGGTGCGTAATAACGCGTAATTTTACCAAAGCTAGGCAAGAAGTCTTTTTGCGGATCTTCTGCGTTAATGCGGTATTCCATGGCATAACCGCGGAAAGCAATTTCACTTTGTTTATATTGCAATGGCAGGCCTGCCGCGACGCGGATTTGCTGTTGAACAATATCCACACCCGTAATCGTTTCAGTCACGGTATGTTCCACCTGCAGGCGGGTGTTCATTTCCATGAAGTAGAAATTGTTGTCAGAATCGAGTAGAAACTCGACCGTGCCGGCGTTTTCATAACCCACCGCTTTGGCGGCTTTGACACCCAGGCCACCAATGTAATCACGTTGCGCTTGTGAAAGCTGCGGTGACGGCGCGATTTCAATCAGCTTTTGGTTACGGCGCTGAATTGAGCAATCACGCTCAAACAGGTGAATCACGTTGCCGTGGGAGTCAGCCAATACCTGCACTTCGATGTGGCGGGGATGTACCACGCACTTTTCGAGAAATACTTCCGGTTTGCCGAATGCCTTGCTGGCTTCAGAAATCACACGGTCATAGTTACTCAATAGTTCTTTTTCGCTATCGCAACGGCGGATACCGCGCCCACCGCCACCGTTGGTGGCTTTCAGCATCACGGGATAGCCGATTTTAGCGGCCAGCTTGACGGCGGCTTCCAGCGATTCAAGGTTACCATCACTGCCAGGCACACAAGGAATCCCTGCATTAATCATGGCATTACGCGCCTGAATCTTGTCGCCCATCTGGCGGATCACGTCTGCGTCTGGGCCAATGAATTTGATGCCGCGGCGTGCACACACTTCGGCCAGTTCAGGGTTTTCTGACAGAAAGCCATAGCCTGGGTGCAATGCATCGCAGCCTGCGGCGACGGCAATGTTCACAATATTATGTGCGTTCAGATAGCCTGCCACTGGGTCGGAACCAATGTTATAGGCTTCGTCGGCTTTTTTGACGTGCAAGGCATGACGGTCGGCATCGGAATAGATGGCGACCGACTTGATGCCCATTTCCGAGCAGGCGCGCACAATGCGTACCGCAATTTCACCGCGATTCGCGACTAAAATTTTCTTAAACACACATTACCCTTAAAAGCATGAAAAAAGGACTAGAGTCTGTTAGTCACTTCACTGCCTGTTTCATCAGTCACTGATGACTTGTAAAGCAGCTGTAGTGAGTTTGGTTGTGGTTTTGCAACAGCGTGGCCGCCTGAACGGATGGCCGATTTTGCAAACCGGCACCAGGAGTGCGCTCACGAAAAGAGCGCCGCGTGATGCGACGTTATTATAACAACAAACCGTGGTCTTAAATAGTGCAATGTCATTTCTGGCTCTACTTTGGGCGCCTCTGGTCGTCAAGACTGGCCGAGTTTGCTATAGTGTCACACTTGTTTACATCAAGAGTTTTCTTTGTTTTATGACGCGATTTCAGGAGCTGGCCAAGCAGCAGAAAAAAAGTGAAGGGGAGGTGATGTTGCCTTCATTGCCCCGATTGCAGGAAGCTCTGCAGGAGCTTGGCGTCAATGACGCTGCAGCGTTATCTGGCATGCGTGTGCATTACCAGTTGCAAGGGCTGCCGCCGCGCTATTTTGGCGAGGTGTCATTGCCTATGCTTTCTTTAAAGGTGCAATCTGAATTGCCATTGGTTTGCCAGCGATGCTTTGCGCCTATGCCGCAAGCGGTTAATCTGGTGTTTGAATATGCGCTATGCGACGAGCCGCCTGAGGCATTGTTAGAGGATGAAGAGGTGGACTGGCTGGAGCCGGATGATGAAGCGACTGTGGAGTCTCTGGTTGAGGATGAGTTGTTAATGGCGTTGCCGATTGCCGTGATGCATGAGGACGCTTGTGTCAGCTTGCAGCAGTCTGCCGGTGAAAAGCCGAATCCATTTGCTGCCCTTAAGCAGCTTAAACTAGATAAGTAAACCATCTAGTGGTGGTGGGTTAAATGCCTAAAAAGCAAATGAAAAGCGATATTTGCAGGATTTATTTGCAGTTGTCTCTGGAATATTTTATAATTGCGGATTAGGTAGCGTTTTGAATTTATTTACAACTGCCCTTTACCTTCAATCTCTGAGGTGTGGCGGTTTGATTTTGGAGTAATAACATGGCAGTTCAGCAAAACAAAAAGACACCGTCCAAGCGTGGTATGCACCGTTCCCACGACTTTTTGACAAACCCACCTTTGGCTATTGAGCCAACCACGGGTGAAGTACATTTGCGTCATCACGTGAGCCCAAACGGTTTCTACCGTGGCCGCAAAGTGATGCCAGCAAAAGGCGAATAATCGCTGCATTAAGCGACAAGTTTTAAAACGCGCCGCGCACTAAAATGCGCGGCGTTTGTGTATCTGGCGTAAGCCTGCGTTTTTACCAGCTGTGCGTGATCGTCGCGTAGTAAAGACTGGTAAATAAACTTGGGAAATCACATGACAACTAGTCAACACGCGCATTCACAAGAAGTTGTGATTGCCATTGATGCCATGGGAGGAGATCACGGTCCACATGTGACTGTGCCTGCGGCTGTTCGAATTTTGAACGAAAATCCTAATCTCAATATCATCCTGGTCGGTCTGCAAGACGCCATTGAAGCAGAATTAAAAGTCTTGCGCACAAGCGCCGGTCCGCGTTTACGAGTGCACCATGCCAGCGAAGTCGTGCTCATGGATGAATCTCCACAAAGCGCCATGAAGAACAAAAAAGACTCTTCTATGCGTGTCGCTATCAATATGGTGAAAACGGGCGAAGCGCAAGCCTGCGTGAGTGCGGGTAATACCGGCGCGTTAATGGCAACCGCACGATTCGTACTCAAAACCTTGCCAGGTATTGATCGCCCGGCGATTGCTTCTACCTTGCCGTCGGAAAAAGGCAGTACTTTCATGCTGGACCTGGGCGCGAATGCCGACTGCACCGCAGAGCATCTATACCAGTTTGCCATTATGGGGGCAATGGTGGTGAGCTGTATCAGTAACAAACCAAATCCTACTGTTGGTTTGCTTAATATCGGCTCAGAAGATATTAAAGGTAATGAAGTGGCCAAACAGGCCGCTGAGTTGCTGCGTGGCAGTCATTTGAATTTTTACGGGAATGTCGAAGGTGATGACATTTTCAAAGGCACGACTGATGTCGTGGTGTGTGATGGTTTCGTGGGTAATGTCTCGCTCAAGACCACTGAAGGTTTGGCGCACATGATGGGCAAGTTCCTGACCCAGGAGTTCAAGCGCAACTGGCTTACCAAGCTCATGGCGCTGGGTGCGTTCCCGGTACTCAAAGCATTTAAACGACGCCTTGATCCCCGGCGTTACAATGGCGCAAGCTTTCTCGGTCTGCGCGGAATTGTCGTGAAAAGTCATGGCGGGGCGGACAGTGTCGGCTTTTACCATGCGATTCATGTGGCGATGGAAGAGGCGCAAAGCGGTATTTTGAAACGTATCCAGTCCCAGCTTGAAATCGAACACCTGACTACCTCAGAGCCATCCTAAAGATTGGTTGAGTTAGGTTTTTTGACCCAATTAAGGCATAATCGCACGAATGATTTACGCACGAATCGCAGGGACGGGAAGTTACCTGCCACCCACTATTTTAACCAATGCCGATCTGGAGAAATTGGTCGATACCACGGATGAGTGGATTTTCGCCCGCACCGGAATCAAGCAGCGTCATCGCGTGACGGATGAGCGTACTAGTGACCTGGCCACCCAGGCAGCGCGCAATGCGATTGAAGCGGCTGGCATCCAGGCACAGGATATTGACCTGATCATCGTGGCTACAACTACGCCAGACAAGATGTTCCCCAGTGTTGCCACCATGGTGCAGCGCAAATTAGGCATCGCTGGCTGCCCGGCGTTTGATGTACAGGCGGTGTGTAGCGGCTTTGTGTATGCGCTAGCCACGGCTAATCACTTCATGCGTTCCGGCCAGCACAAAAACGTGCTGGTGATTGGGGCCGATACTTTTACCAGAATTACTGACTATACCGATCGCAGCAACTGTATCCTGTGGGGCGATGGCGCCGGGGCAGTGATTCTTCAGGCCAGCGAGCAGCCCGGTATTCTGTCTACACATATCCCTGCAGATGGCAATTACGAGAATTACCTGCATGTGCCGCGTAACCCCGATGGTCCTGATACCGTCGTCATGGAAGGCAATCCGGTATTTAAAATTGCCGTCAACACCCTGGATCAGATTGTGGATGAAACGCTGGAGGCCAATGGCTTGCAGAAGTCCGATATCGACTGGCTGGTGCCACATCAGGCCAATATCCGTATTTTGCAGGCCACTGCCAAAAAACTGGATATGCCTATGGACAAAGTCGTGGTGACAGTGGACCGTCATGGCAACACGTCAGCCGCGTCTATCCCGCTGGCTTTGGATGCTGCCGTGCGTGATGGCCGTATCCAGCGCGGTCACACCTTGCTGATGGAAGCGTTTGGTGGTGGCTTTACCTGGGGCTCGGCCCTTGTAAAATATTAAGGCCAAATATTAAGCTCAAATATTAACCCTGCTTACCTGGCATGTTCTCACATGCCTGATTTTAGCTAACTCATTGAAAATATATGTCTAAATTTGCTTTTTTCTTCCCTGGCCAAGGCTCACAGTCGGTTGGCATGATGCAGGGTTTTGAGGCGCATGCCATTGTTAAACAAACCTTTGATGAGGCTTCTGCCGTCCTTGGGGTAGATTTCTGGAAAATGGCGACTGAAGCCAATGACGACATCAATCTTACCGAAAATACACAACCTATCATGTTGACGGCAGGCGTCGCCACTTGGCGCGTTTATCAGGCGCTGGGCGGTCAATTGCCTGCCGCCATGGCGGGACATAGCCTGGGTGAATATACTGCTTTGGTTGCAGCTAATGCCATTTCATTTGCAGATGCTTTGCCGCTGGTGAAATACCGCGCGCAAGTGATGCAACAAGCCGTGCCTGAAGGACAGGGCGCGATGGCCGCTATTTTAGGCCTGGATGACGAGACCGTGCGCGCAGTGTGTAGTGAAGCTGCGCAAGGGCAGGTAGTGCAGGCAGTCAACTTCA
Source organism: uncultured Methylophilus sp. (assembly GCA_936943315.1). GTDB lineage: Bacteria > Pseudomonadota > Gammaproteobacteria > Burkholderiales > Methylophilaceae > Methylophilus. The sequence continues at coordinate 12,545 of CAKZJM010000243.1, forward strand.
ACTCCCCAGGCCAGGTAGTCATTGCCGGGGATAAAGCGGCCGTTGAACGTGGCATGGAGCTGGCTAAAGCAAAAGGCGCAAAACGTGCCTTGCCGTTGCCTGTGAGCGTGCCGTCACACTGTGACCTCATGAAACCGGCGGCAGAAAAATTGCGCGATTATTTGCAAAATGTCACTGTGCAGGCGCCTGTGGTCCCTGTGCTGCATAATGCAGATGTTGCTGCTTATAGCGATGCAGAACAGATCAAAGATGCATTAGTGCGTCAATTGTATAGCCCGGTGCGCTGGGTAGAAACGGTGCAGCAACTCGCTTCACAAGAAGTGTTGAATGCCGCTGAATGTGGGCCAGGCAAAGTGCTGGCGGGTTTAGCCAAGCGCATTGTGGCCGAGATGAGCTGCGTGGCACTGGTCAATGATGAGTCTGTGCAAACGTTTGTTGCACAATAAGGGGAAAGAGAATGTCTAATCAACAAGTAGCATTGGTCACAGGCGCGAGTCGCGGTATCGGTGCGGCCATTGCGCAAGCACTGGGTAAGCAAGGCGCTATCGTGATTGGCACAGCCACATCCGCCAGTGGCGCTGAAGCGATTACTGCGCATTTGAAAGCCGCAGGCGTAAATGGGGTTGGGATGGCGCTGGATGTTACCCAACCGGAACAAATTGACGCGTTATTGAAGCAGATTGCTGAGCAATATGGCGATGTCAGTATTCTGGTCAACAATGCAGGCATTACCAAAGATACGTTGCTGATGCGCATGAAAGACGAAGACTGGGATGCGGTTTTAAACACCAATCTGAAATCTGTTTTCCGCATGAGCCAGGCGGTATTGCGCCCCATGATGAAAGCGCGTCAAGGCCGCATCATTAATATTTCCAGCGTGGTGGGTCATATGGGTAATGCGGGTCAAACCAATTATGCCGCGGCCAAAGCCGGTATGACGGGTTTCACCAAATCCATGGCACAAGAGGTCGGTAGCCGTGGCATTACGGTGAACTGTGTCGCTCCCGGTTTCATTGATACTGACATGACGGCTGAGTTGCCTGAAGAGATCAAGGCCAAAATGCTGGAGCGTATTGCAGTGGGGCGTTTGGGTCAGGTGGATGAAATTGCAGCCACGGTTGCCTTTTTGGCATCCCCTGCGGCGGCCTATATTACAGGCGAGACCATTCATGTGAATGGTGGCATGTATAGCGCCTAATATTGAATTTTGAGATTTGTTTTTTGGTATTCTGGGCAAGTTTTGCTAGAATACTGGTTTACTGTACACGACACTTATCAACAAAGGGGTATTTTAGATGTCCGACATCGAACAACGCGTAAAGAAAATCGTTTGTGAACAATTAGGTGCAAACGAAGCTGACGTTAAGAACACATCATCTTTCGTAGATGATCTGGGTGCAGATTCTCTGGACACCGTAGAATTGGTGATGGCTTTGGAAGAAGAATTCGATTGCGAAATCCCTGACGAAGAAGCTGAAAAAATCACAACCGTGCAGCAAGCGATTGACTACGTCAACGCAAACCTCAAGTAATTCATTGACTTCTTTCTTCAATCAGCCCTCGCAAGAGGGCTGATTTTCTATTATGACGAAACGCAGAGTAGTAGTAACTGGCTTGGGCGTGGTGTCTCCAGTAGGGATTGGTACCCAAACCGCTTGGAACAATCTGGTCGCTGGTCAATCAGGCATTACCCGTATTACCAAATTTGATCCCACTCCGTTCGCCTCGCAAATTGCGGGTGAAGTGAAGGGCTTTAACGCTGAGGAGTTTATCCCTGCCAAGGATGCTCGCCGTATGGATACTTTTATCCAGTATGGCCTCGCCGCTGGCCTGGAAGCCTTCCGTGACTCTGGCCTGGAAGTGACTGAAGCCAATGCCGAGCGCATTGGCGTCACCATTGGGTCTGGCATTGGTGGTTTGGGATTGATTGAATCCACTAACGACAGTTATGACGACGGTGGCCCACGCAAGATTTCACCTTTCTTTATTCCTGGCACCATCATCAACATGATCTCAGGCAACTTGTCTATCATGTTGGGTTTAAAAGGCCCTAATATTGCCGTGGTGACCGCTTGTACCACAGGCACACACAGCATTGGCGAAGCCGCACGTATGATTGAATACGGCGATGCCGATGTCATGGTGGCTGGCGGTGCAGAAGCAGCGATCACCGAGCTCAGCGTCGGTGGCTTTGCCTCTGCGAGAGCCTTATCCAGCCGTAATGACGATCCGGCAACTGCGAGTCGTCCCTGGGATAAAGACCGTGATGGTTTTGTCATTGGGGAAGGCGCGGGCGTATTGGTGCTTGAAGAATATGAGCATGCAAAAGCCCGCGGTGCAAAAATTTACGCTGAAGTGGCAGGCTATGGTTTAAGTGCCGATGCCTATCACATGACCGCGCCAAATATGGATGGCCCACGTCGTTCCATGGTCAATGCCCTCAAAAATGCAGGCGTGAACCCTGATCAGGTGCAATTCATGAATGCACATGGCACCTCTACGCCACTGGGTGATACCAATGAAACCAACGCGATTAAAGCCACGTTTGGTGATCATGCCTATAAATTGGTTGTGAATTCAACCAAGTCCATGACCGGGCATTTGTTAGGTGGTGCAGGTGGTTTGGAGTCTGTGTTTACAGTGTTGTCGCTCTATCACCAGATCTCCCCGCCGACGATCAACTTATTCAATCAGGATCCTGAATGCGATTTGGATTACTGTGCAAACACAGCACGTGATCTGAAAATGGAATACGCACTCAAAAACAACTTTGGTTTTGGTGGCACAAACGGCAGCTTGTTATTCAAGCGCGTTTAAGTTCAGGTCATCTACGTAGCCAATAAAAAAGCCAGCATATGCTGGCTTTTTTATTGCGTTCAGTGCTTATTTCAGCACGGCCAAGGCAGCTGCGTAGTTGGGCTCGTCGGCGATCTCGCCCACCAGTTCACTATGCAAAACCTTGTTGTTCTCATCCAGCACGACCACTGCGCGGGCAGTCAAACCAGCCAGGCTGCTGTCAGTGATCAATACACCGTAATCTGTCGCAAATTTTGCGGTGTCACGGAAGGTGGACAGGGTCACTACGTTTTCCAGGCCTTCAGCACCGCAGAAACGGCTTTGTGCGAATGGCAGATCAGCAGAAATACACAGCACTACGCTATTGCTGGCACTACTGGCTTCTTTGTTAAAGGTGCGCACTGAAGTGGCACAAGTTGGCGTGTCAATGCTTGGGAAGATGTTCAGAATTTTACGTTTGCCTGCATAAGCATCCAGGCCAACCAGGTTGCGTTTGGCATCTGCCAGTTGAAATGCCGGGGCAGTATCGCCTGCCGCCAAAAATTTACCGCCAACGGCGACCGGGTTACCTTTAAGCGTGACGCTTGCCATATTATTCTCCAAAACATGAGTGGTTAGTCTTAATCTTCTACTTTAACGTGTCGGCGAGTGGCAATCAACCACATAAAAAGTAAGGGAATCAGGTTTTCAGGACGGCGAGTGCTGCTTCGTAGTCAGGTTCATTGGTCAGTTCCTTGACCAGTTCTACATGCAACACGCGGTCATCTTCATCGGCTACCATCAGCACGCGGGCGGGTAAACCGGCGAGTTTGCTGGTCATCATGAGCACGCCATAGTTCTTAAGCATGTCTCTTCCACGCAGCGTAGAAAGGTGTATGCCTGTGGTCAGGTTTTCTGTGGCGCAAAAGCGGGCGGTAGTGAATGGCAGGTCGGCAGAAATATGCAAGACCACGGTATTGGGCAAATCGGCGACCATGCTATCCAGAATACGGACGCTGTTGGCGCTGGTAGCGGTGTCTATCCCGGGAAAAAAATGCAGGATTTTGCGCTGACCCTTAAAGGCCTCCAGCGAAACATCCTCTAATGTCGAATTTACCAGTTGAAAAAATGGCAGTGTCTGGCCAATGCCGGGCAAATTGTCTTCCACTAAAATCGGGTCGTCCAGCAATGCAGTTGCGTTAGGCATGTGTCATGATCAATTTAACAAGTGCCTGACATCATAGAGCATAACGGGATGAAAATTAAGTTTTTTATCACTTGTTAATGCGTAAGGCAGAGGCTGCCTGGCTGCGGTTTTTAATGATGTCAACCACATTATTTGTACCGGCCAGGGATACAAAAAAGCGCGATGGCGAGTAAAATAAAAGCCATGGATACGCCTGAAATTCCCACCTTACAACCCGCTTTTATCCATCTGCGCTGCCACAGTGAGTATTCCATTGTGGATGGCACAGTGCGTATTGACGACTACGTCAAGGCTGCCAAAAGCGATGCCATGCCCGCCATTGCATTGACTGACCTTGCTAACCTGTTTGGGGCAGTCAAATTTTACAAAGCGGCCCGTGGCAAAGGCCTTAAACCTTTGTTAGGCTGTGATGTATGGGTTGAAAACACGGTTCAGCGTGACCAGCCACAACGGATGTTGTTACTGGTACAGAACCAGCAGGGGTATCGCAACCTGTGTGAATTGTTGTCTAGCGCCTACCTCGAAAACCAGTACCGCGAACGCGCCGAAATCAAGACTGAGTGGCTGCAACAAAAAAATGCAGGCCTGTTGATGTTGTCTGGCTTTTCTGCCGGGGACGTTGGCCAGGCCTTGCAAGCGGGTAATCAAACCCAGGCAATGCAACTGGCGCGCCAATGGGCACAAACTTTTGCTGGTCGCTACTATCTGGAGGTGCAGCGCGTACATGATGTCGGTAGCGCCGAAGCCTATGCACAAGAGCAACTGATACAACAAACGGTATTGCTGGCACAACAGCTTGATTTGCCAGTGGTAGCAACACATCCTGTGCAGTTTCAAACCCCTGACGATTTTATGGCGCATGAAGCGCGCACCTGTATCGCAGAAGGCTATGTGCTGGCCGATAAACGGCGTCCGCGCCGCTTTGTGGCGTCGCAATATGTGAAAACCCAGGCTGAGATGCAAGCCTTGTTCGCCGATATACCATTGGCGCTACAAAACTCGGTAGAAATTGCCAAACGTTGCAACCTCACACTCACCCTGGGTAAAAACTACCTGCCAGATTTTCCA
>CAKZJM010000244.1 GCA_936943315.1 uncultured Methylophilus sp.
TCATCAGCAAAGTGATTGATGGCAAGTTCCCGGATTACAACCGAGTGATTCCAACTGGCCACCAGAATACATTTATGGTAAACCGTGTGGCTATTTTGAGCGCCTTGCAACGCGCATCGATTTTGTCCAACGAAAAATACCGCAGTATCCGTATGGTGATCACCAACGGGTTACTCAAGCTGATCAGCACTAACACCGAGCAAGAAGAAGCAGAAGAAGAACTCGAAATTGACTACAGCAAAGTTGCGCTGGATATAGGCTTTAACGTTACCTACCTCATTGATGTACTCAACAACCTGGGCGATGAGCAGATTGAGTTTGCGTTTGCAGATGCAAACAGCAGCTGCCTGATCACCGCTGCCAGTGATGCCAACTATAAATACGTTGTGATGCCAATGCGCATATAATGCTCGCAGACGTGTTTCACGTGAAACCCGCGCTGGTGATTTTTAATCTCAATTAAAGAAACTTTTGTTATGGCACAGCCACAAGAATATAACTCAGACAGTATCAAGATTTTGGAAGGTTTGGACGCGGTTCGTAAGCGTCCTGGCATGTACATCGGTGACACGTCAGATGGTTCAGGTTTGCACCATATGGTATTCGAAGTGCTGGATAACGCCATTGACGAAGCGCTGGCTGGGCATTGTGACGATATTAAAGTCATTATCCACCCGGATAATTCCATCAGTATTTCTGATAACGGCCGCGGGATTCCTACCGATATCAAAGACGACGACAAGCATGATCCCAAGCGGTCTGCCGCTGAAATCGTCATGACCGAACTGCATGCCGGTGGTAAATTCGACCAGAACTCTTACAAAGTGTCTGGTGGTTTGCACGGCGTGGGTGTGTCTGTGGTGAATGCCCTGTCTGACTGGCTTAAGTTGAAAATTTACCGTAAAGGTAAAGTGCACCAGATGGAATTTCATCGTGGCGTGCCACAAGCGCCATTGGCAGTGACTGGCACCACCGATAAAAAAGGCACAGAAGTCCACTTTTTGGCCTCTGTAGACACCTTTACCCTGGTCGAATATCACTTTGAAATTTTGGCCAAGCGTATCCGCGAACTTTCATTCCTGAATAACGGCGTCAAAATCGAGCTGATTGACCAGCGTACCGGCAAATCCGAAAACTTCGCTTTTAGTGGCGGCGTAAAAGGCTTTGTGGAGTATATGAACCGTACCAAGAGCGTCCTACACCCAAAGGTGTTTTATGCGATTGGTGAAAAAGACGGCATGACAGTCGAAGTGGCAATGCAATGGAACGACAGCTACTCTGAAACCGTGCAATGTTTTACCAACAACATTCCACAACGCGATGGTGGTACTCACCTGACCGGCTTGCGTACGGCCATGACACGGACCTTGAACCAGTATATCGAGCAAAATGAATTTGCTAAAAAAGCCAAGGTGGAAACCACGGGTGACGATATGCGTGAAGGCATTACCTGTGTGTTGTCAGTCAAAGTGCCGGATCCTAAATTCAGCTCACAAACTAAAGACAAATTGGTCTCTAGCGAAGTGCAACCGGTAGTCTCTGAAATTGTGGCGGCCAAACTGGCCGAGTTTTTAGAAGAAAACCCGGTAGATGCCAAAATTGTGTGTGGCAAGATTGTAGAAGCGGCACGTGCGCGTGAAGCTGCGCGTAAAGCGCGTGAAATCACACGCCGTAAAGGCGTCATGGATACCATGGGCCTGCCGGGAAAACTGGCAGACTGCCAGGAAAAAAATCCAGCGCTCAGCGAACTCTACCTGGTCGAGGGTGACTCAGCGGGCGGTTCAGCCAAACAAGGCCGTGACCGTAAGTTCCAGGCCATTTTACCGCTCAAGGGTAAGATCCTTAACGTAGAAAAAGCACGTTTTGACAAACTGCTGGGTTCTGCAGAAATTGCTACCCTGATTACTGCCATGGGTACCGGCATCGGCAAAGACGACTTTAACCTGGAAAAACTGCGTTATCACCGCATCATCATCATGACTGACGCGGACGTCGACGGTGCGCACATCCGTACCTTGCTGCTCACTTTCTTCTACCGTCAAATGCCAGAGCTGGTCGAAAACGGCCATATCTACATTGCCCAGCCACCGCTATACAAAGTGAAACAGGGCCGTGACGAGCGTTACCTCAAAGATGAACATGAGCTGGATGAATATCTGCTCAATTCCGCCTTGCGTGATGCCATTCTGGTCACCAGAGAAGGCGGCGACATCCTCAAAGATGACGCACTTAACAGCATCGCCAAGCAAATGGTGCTCACTGAAGCCGTGATCCGCCGTATCGCTAACCTGTATGACGAAAGCGTCTTGCGCGCGATTCAGGATCTGGGTGATATTGATTTGAGCACAGAAGCCGCCGCTAATCACGTGGCCGAAAAACTGCGCCCTATCCTGGGGGCGGTGGGTTCAGAAGTGATTGTGGCACAAGACACCGAGACCAGCGCCTACCGCCTGGAAGTCAACAAATACGTGCACGGTAACCTGCAAAGCTGTGTGATCGATGCCGAGTTCCTCAGCAGTGGCGACTACCGCCAAATCAACCGCACTTCCCAAATGGTCAACAACCTGCTGGGCGAAGGCGCCATGATCAAGCGCGGTGAAAAAGAGCAAAAAGTCAGCACCTTTAAACAGGCCCTGGACTGGTTGCTTGGCGAAGCCAAACATAACCTGAATATTCAGCGATATAAAGGCCTTGGCGAGATGAACCCGGAGCAATTGTGGGAAACCACCATGGACCCGACCGTCCGCCGCCTGCTTAAAGTGCAGATTGAAGATGCCATCGGCGCCGATGAAATCTTCACTACCCTGATGGGTGACAACGTTGAACCACGCCGTGCCTTTATCGAGAGCAATGCCCTCAGCGTCAGTTCTCTGGATGTGTAATCAGCACACGTGTGATCAGGCGTTGAAATGACGATTTAAAGGCTCCAGTCGGAGCCTTTTTTCTTGCTGCCCATGCGGTTGAGCATGAGCATTATTTGTTGATAGCCAGTTGCAAAAAGAACAGAACCTCGGCCTCACATTCGAGTCATAACTCTGTTTCAATATTCAACAGATTCCCAATCAATAGACTTCCATGGAGCTTAAGCAGAAACTCGAAATCTTGGCAGACGCTGCCAAATATGACGCTTCCTGTGCATCTAGCGGCACCGATAAGCGGACTTCTCGCGACGGCAAGGGCATAGGGTCATCCGGGGGCATGGGAATCTGCCACAGCTACGCGCCGGATGGCCGCTGTATTTCGCTGCTGAAAATATTGCTCACCAATTTTTGCGTCTACGATTGCGTGTATTGCGTCAACCGCGTCAGCAGCAATGTGCCGCGTGCGCGGTTCAGTGTCGAGGAGGTGGTCAACCTCACTTTAAGCTTTTACCGCCGTAATTACATCGAAGGGCTGTTCCTCAGCTCGGGCATTATCCGCAACCCCGATTACACCATGGAGCAAGTGGTAGAGGTGGCGCGCGTGCTGCGCGAGGAGCACGATTTTCGCGGTTACATCCACCTGAAAACGATTCCTGATGCCAGCCCTGAACTGATGGCGCGTGCCGGATTGTATGCGGACCGCCTCAGCATCAATGTGGAATTGCCCACCATTGCCAGCCTGCAGTCGCTGGCGCCGGAAAAAGATGGCCAGGCCATCCGCCGCTCCATGGGGCAACTCAAGTCGAAAATAGATGAAAGCAAAGACAAAACGCTCAGCGGTAAAAAACCGCGGCGGTTTGCGCCTGGCGGCCAGAGCACGCAAATGATTGTGGGCGCAGATACCACCGACGACCGCGCCATTCTCGATACCAGCGCCAATCTTTATGGCGATTACCGCCTGCGACGCGTGTATTACTCGGCGTTCAGCCCTATCCCGGATGCCAGCAAGGTGTTGCCGCTTAAGGCCCCGCCACTGGTGCGCGAACACCGCTTGTATCAAGCTGACTGGCTGCTGCGATTTTATGGCTTTGACGCCGATGAAATTGTGACCGGCACCGACGGCATGCTGGATCTGGATGTTGACCCCAAGACCGCCTGGGCGTTACAACATCGCGAACAGTTTCCGGTAGACCTTAACCGGGCCCCCAAGGCCATGTTACTACGGGTGCCAGGGCTAGGCGTGACCAGCGTCGCGCGCATTCTCTCCTCCCGCAAGGTTCGCGCCGTACGCTACGACGACCTGGTGCGTATGCGCGTGTCGCTCAAAAAGGTGCTGCCGTTTGTTGTGTTGCCCGATTACCATCCCGGTCATCGTCTGGATGCACCCAACCTGAAACAACACTTGCAGCAGGCGGTGCCGCCACAACAGTTCGGCCTGTTTGAATCTTTATAACGCCATGCACATCGTCCGCCTCGCCACTGAAACCGACTTTGAAGGCTGGCGCACCGCTGCGCGGCAATTATTATCCCAACGCGTGCCGCCTGAGCAGGTTGAGTGGCGAGTGGGGGAGGAGAGCCTCAGTCTGTTTGATAGCGAGCCGATGCTTGCGCAAAGCGCTTCAGGCCAGGCCCGCGACCCAGTACAGGCTGTGACAGAGTTCAAAGTCCCGCGAGAATTTGTCGAGCTGTGCCGCAAAGCCATTTTGCACAGTGACCCTGCACGCTTTGCACTGCTGTACCGGCTGCTGTGGCGTTTGAAAGAACTACCAAAACTGCTGCATATTGCCTTCGACCCTGATGTTGCGCGGTTACATAGCTTGGTCAAAGCGGTGAGGCGCGACCTGCACAAAATGAAAGCCTTCGTCCGTTTTCGGGAGATTGAAATGGAAAATGGCGAGTCTGAATTCATCGCCTGGTTTGAGCCTAGCCATCATATTGTTGAAGCGTCTGCGCCTTTTTTCACCGGGCGGTTTACCAATATGCGCTGGTCTATTCTCACGCCTGAGCGCTGCATGCATTGGGATGGCAAAACCCTCACTTTTAGTCCGGGGGCCAGCAAAGCGGATGCACCGCGTGAAGACAGTGGCGAGGAGTTGTGGCGCGCCTATTACCGCAGCATTTTTAACCCCGCACGGCTTAAGGTGTCAGCCATGCAGTCACAAATGCCCAAGAAATACTGGCGCAATCTGCCGGAAGCACCTTTGATCGCCGAGCTCATTGCCAGCGCCACGCAGCGCATGGATACCATGATCGCGGCCGAGCCAACACAACCGCGGCGCAAAATTGTGAAATATGTCGCGAAGAAAGCAGACGGTATGCCGTCTGAACAGAACATGGATTAAATTTCCGCTGGCAACAAAACCACGCCTGGTTGGCGTGGAATCACACCTTATTCAGGCAGCCGCCTTGGCACTAAAGTATGGATACAGCTGCGCCAGTTCGTCTGTTAAAAGCTTACATGCTTCATCATAAGCGACGCGGGAGAGGAATATCCGGTCACCCTTGGCAGGCTTGAACAAGTAAGTTTTACCGACCAGGTCAGAGATAAACTCACCGGCTAACACTTCGTTGATATAAACCAAATCCAGGCTGGATTGCGTGTCTGATTTTTTGAATTCTATTTTCATGAATAGTGCCTTATTCAACCTTGGACATAAACGATGGCTTCCGTAGAAGCCATCTGTTATCCAGCATTGCGCCGCACGCCTCAATGCTGCCTCTATAAAGCTTAACGGCAAAAGTGGAATAAATTTATAGGGCAAATGCGCTTAAATTTGCAGGAATATTCTTACACCTCAATATTTTTACACATCGGTATTTTTGCTTTCCATCTCAAGTAATGTTTTCAGGTCTTGCCGCCCTTGTTCCATCACACTCGACAGCGCCTTGCGGTCATGCCGGATTTTGAGCGTGGCTTCGAGCTGCTCTATATCGTGTTTTTCAAACTGTTTTATAATCCTGCCCGCTGCACTCGCAGACTCGCCCATGGCGATCAAGGCTTGTCTGGCGGCCTCTAGTGAAGAGTAAAACGTTTCTCGGATGGGGTTTAAATCCAGTTCACGCAAATCAAAGGCATCTGTTCTGCTACGCGCCCGGGCGACAATGGTCACGCCAGGCCAGCGCTCTTTCACCAGTTTAGCCATCTCTATTGCCGCCGCCGAATCATTGACGGCAATCACTAACAGTTTGGCTTCAGCAATCCCAGCCTCTTCCAGCACATCGAGGCGTGAAGCATCGCCGTAATAACAGCGCCAGCCAAACTGGCGGGTCAGGTCGACCTGGTTGGGGTCATTGTCAATCAAGGTCGGCGTAATGCCTTTGGCAATCAGCACACGGCTCACAATCTGACCAAAGCGGCCAAACCCGGCAATGATGGCTGTATTATTTTCAGGGATGGCATCTTGCGGGCGCTCGCCACATTGCAAATTCAAAAAGCGGTCATACAGCAACAGCAGGATAGGCGTCACCAGCATGGAGACGGCGACAATGGCATTGAGGATATTGTAGGTTTCGCGCGAAATAGAGTCTTGCGTCAAGGCCACGCCAAAAATCACAAAGGCAAACTCGCCAATTTGTGAAATGGCCGCCCCAAACAGCAGTTTGTCGCGCAGCGAGTAATGAAACACCTGGCCCAAGCCCATGAGGATCAACACCTTGGTCGCCACAATCAACAACGCAAAGCCAAAAATCATCAAGGGCTGGGCGGCTACGAGGGCAAGGTCTACGGTCATGCCCACCGAAATAAAAAACAGCCCCAGCAACAAGCCTTTGACCGGCTCGATATCCAGCCGTAACTCATAACGGTATTCAGAATCGGCCAACAGCACGCCCGCCAAAAAGGTGCCCAAGGCCATCGATAACCCGACCGACGCCATCGCTAACGATACCGCAATCACCAACAATAACGAAAAAGCCACAAACACTTCGCGCATGCCGGTTTGCGCGACGATACGCATAATCGGGCGCAACACGGTTTTGCTCGCCAGCACAATGGCCAAAATCACGGCGATCGATTTGGTCACCGCCCACACATCAAACCCGGCTGCCGTTTTGTGCGGGGCGATAAACGCCAGCACCATAAACAGCGGGATCACCGATAAATCCTGAAACAGCAAGGTGGCAAACGCGGCTTGGCCCCCAGGCGTGTGCAACTGCTTTTTCTCAATGAGCGCGGTCAGGCCAATGGCGGTAGAAGACATGGCGACACCCATGCCAATAATCACCGCTTCCGGCCACGAAAAATGCAACAGATGAGAAATGACCGCCACCACAGCAATGGTTAAGGTCACCTGCATGCCGCCCAAGCCAAACAACAACTTGCGCAACTCCCATACTTTTTGCGACTCCAGCTCCAGCCCGATCAAAAACAGCATCAGCACCACGCCAAACTCGGCAAAGTGCAGCATATGCTCGGGGTCGGCAATCAGTTTTAAAGCAAACGGGCCAATCAGGATGCCAGCGATCAGATAGCCCAGCACCGAGCCCAGGCCTAGCCGCTTGAAGATAGGCACCAGAATAATGGCTGAAGCCAGGTAAATCGCGGCCTGTAGAAGAAAGTCGTTGTTATTCATGTGGGCCTTTTCAATAAGAGGGCGGGGGCGCTGGCACGGCTGCAACCAGTCTGTTTTGTCGCAGAAAGTACCACAACCCCATTCTCAGGTCGAGCGGGGCATCCTTAACCGCCGACTTCTTGCCAGATAAATCTGACAAAAGAATCAGAGTTTCCCCAGTATTGAAGTCAGCCTGTCTGGCCCTACACTGCAACCTAAATAACTTCCATACCAGAAATAACATTAACAACAGGTTGATTTCCCATGCAGACCCAGAATGAATTTGCCGATCAGGTTTTCGATGTTTTGCGCTTCTCTATTGACTTGGCGTGTTCCGAACAACATTGGTTGAATGTCAGCCGCGATGCGCTGGCATTCGGTTTTACCCAAACCGATATCTCCACCGCCTTTGCTTATGCGCAGCGCTTTGATCTTAAGTTAGATTCCGATATCTATATCTGCCTGCATTACCGTTCATTTGACCCGTCTGGCCCGTTCCGCACACTGCCGGCGGTGAGCAAGTTTGAGCTCACGTTGTCAGTCAACGGCACAGTGATCCGATCACACAAAAACGGGTTTGATGAGCCCCTGCTTTCACAAGATGAAGCTGCCTGGAACGAACTCTCATTCGCCTAGCCACCGCCGTTGCCAGGGGGCGGCGGCAAATGGCTGCGCTAGCGTTTGAGCCACCGCAGTCTCCATTCGTCAACATTCACTTGCCCCAGGGAGGAGCCCCATGACTTTTCATCGGACCATATTGGCCATGCTCAGACCCTGGCTTCTCCACACATTGATGATTGGTAGCAGCCTGTATGCCAGCCAGGCCATGAGCACAGAGCCGCAACAACTGTTTGAGCCTATCCGTTCGGTGTTGCAACACCCCCGTTGCCAAAACTGCCATATCCCCGGCGACCAGCCGCTACAATTTGACTCTAGCAAACCGCACGCCATGCTGGTGAAGCGTGGCCGCGCCGGTATGGGCATGCCCGCCATGGAGTGCAGCGCTTGTCACCAGCAGCAAAACTCGCCGCCTGTGATGGGTGACCATGCTCCACCGGGCGCACCGCATTGGCAACTCCCGCCTCCCGAAAACAAAATGGTGTTTATAGACCTGTCGCCCAGGGAGCTCTGCATGGTGCTTAAAGATCCCAAGCGCAACGGCGGCCGCGATGGGCAAAAACTGGTCTCACATTTTGCTGATGACAAGCTGGTGGCCTGGGGCTGGAACCCGGGTGGAAACCGCACCGTGCCGCCTTTAACCAAAGAGCAAACCGTGGCTGCGGTCAAGCAATGGGTAGATGCAGGTATGCCTTGCCCGAATTAATAGCGCTGCGCGCATTCAAGGAGATTCATCATGGCCAAAGAGTTTGATCCAACCCCCGCTCATCCGGCGACAACTACCGATCCGACGACACCTGCCAAGCAAAAAGACAACGCTGGGCAGCGCTCACCCAATGCCGATCTGGAAGCAGAAATTGCCACTGAGGTTGAGCATGGTCAGTTATCTGACGACGAGCTCAATAGTGGCAATGATATCTAACTGAGCAAGTCTTTTTAAGCCATCATAAATTGCCTGGTCAACTGGCACATCTCGTTAAACGTAGGATGCTGCGCCGCGGTTAACGGCTGCGCGCTATCCGCCAGCCTGCGTACTTGTACAGGCACACCCGCCAGCAGCAGTTTTGAGGCATACGCTTCGGCTTCATCACGCAAAGGATGACCCTCGCTGGTCATGACCAGCGCAGGCGCCAGCCCGCCCAGCCGGCAAGAATTCACGGGCGACACATAAGGGTGGGTGGCATTACTCGCCACCTGCATATACTCTGCCCAAGCTATACGGCACGGGCTATCTACCGTGGTCCGCATTGAAGGCGAGGTCTGTGTTGCATCCAGCATGGGGTTGATCAGGATTTGCCCGCGTAACTGAACACGCTGCTTACCACTTAACCCGCGGTCACGGAACAACATCGCCACTACCGCCGCCAAGTTACCGCCCGCCTGTTCACCGCCAACAAACACACGCGAAGCATCTGCGCCTATGGCCGCCGCCTGCTGGTTGACCCACTCCAGCGACTGGTAAGCCACTTCTATGGTGTCAGGAAAATGCAGCCGCGGTGCCAAAGGGTAATCCACACACACCACAATCGCCACATCAGCCAACGCCGTAGCAATCGCGTGCGCGTCGTCTACCTTGCCGCAGTTAAAAAGCCCGCCATGAAAAAACAGCATGACGGGCAATTTATGGGCAGCGGCTGTGTTCCCAAACACTTGCAGTGCTACCGGCTCAGCAGAGTGGGGCGATGTAAACGCAGTGGTCCGCATGCCCTTATCCTTTAACCTGTTGCCTTCAACATTAACGCAAGCCACCGCCTACCAGCAATTGCTCACCAGTCAGCCAGTAAGAGTCTTGTGACGCCAGGAAAGCAGCCACCGAAGCAATATCATCTGGTTGACCAGTGCGACCCAGTGGTGTTTGTGCCACATAACCGCTCTCCATTTCAGAGCCAATCACGCCCGCCGTTTGGGTGCCTTCAGTCGCCACCAGGCCAGGGTTCAAGGCATTCACGCGAATCTTACGTGGGCCCAGCTCTTTAGATAATGAACCAGTGATCGCATCCACAGCGCCTTTGGTTGCGGTATACACCGCCGCGCCAGGAGGCGTTAAGCGGCTCACCACAGAGCCAATGTTGATAATGCTGCCGCCTTCAGGCAAGTATTTCACCGCGGCCTGGGTGGTCAACAACAAGCCCAGCACGTTGATATTGAATTGTTTGTGAAAGTGTTCAGGGGTAATTTCTTCAATGCTGCCGAATTCATAAATGCCGGAGTTATTCACCAGAATATCCAGCTTGCCATAGTTGCTAATCGCCGCTTCAATAATCGCCTGTGCGTCTGCCGCTTCACTCACATTGCCACCCACCGCCACGGCCTTGCCACCCGCCGCTGTAATCTCAGCCACTACTTTTTCTGCCCCCGCTTTGCTAGACAAATAATTCACCACCACCGCTGCGCCATCACGGGCAAAACGTCTGGCGATTTCAGCACCTATGCCTTTAGAGGCACCAGTCACTACGGCTACTTTACCTTCAAGTTTCTTGCTCATAATCAATCTCCTAAATAAAAAGTCATGAAGTTGTTTGAAACTGGTGACCACTATAAATAAATAAAAAACACAGATAAATCACCTAAATATGCAATCACTGTGCTAATTTATTGGACAATCAATCTAAACAAAGAAGGTTATGGACCGCTTCGACACCATGCTGGCATTCACAAGGGTGGTAGAGCTAGAGAGCTTTACCAAAGCCGCCATGTCGCTCAATTTACCCAAAACCACCGTCTCGGCCCAAGTGCTGGCGCTAGAAAAACGCCTGCACGTAAAGCTACTTCATAGAACGACCAGGCGCATCAGCGTCACCACCGATGGCGCCGCCTATTACGAGCGGGCGATTCGATTACTTAACGAGCTAGAAGAAACCGAAGCCGCCCTCAACCAGGCCACGGCCAGTGCGAAAGGGCGCTTGCGGGTCGATGTGCCCACGCCCGTGGGGCGGCTGGTGATTATTCCGGCCCTGCCAGATTTTTTAAAAAAATATCCCGAGATACAACTCGAAATCGGCTGCGACGACAGGCCGATTGATTTGTTAGAAGAGGGCGTTGATTGCGTCATCCGCATCGGCAACTTGCTAGATTCTAGCCTCGTTGCCCGCCGGGTAGGCACCATGCAATTTATGCTGGTCGCTTCACCAGGCTATTTAAAAACCTACGGCACCCCACAAATCCCGGACGACCTCCAACGCCACCAGGCCGTGCACTTCTTTTCATCCAAAACTGGCAAAGTGCGCAACTTTATCCTCGAGCAAGAAGGCGCAGAGCTAGAAATCCCCACCATACGCAAACTGGCAATCAATAATGGCGATGCCATTGTCTCCGCCGCGCTGGCAGGCATAGGCATCTGCCAACTGCCCAGCTTTATGGTGCAAGGCTATTTAACCGAGGGTAAGTTAGAAAAAGTATTGGGTGATTATGGGGCGGGGAGCTTGCCGATTAATGCGCTGTATCCGCAAAACCGGCATTTGTCGTCGAAGGTAAGGGCGTTTATTGAGTGGGTGGCGGAGTTGTTTGAAGGGTGTAAATTACTACAGAAGGAGAGCTAATGGCCCCAGTCATCAGCATTATTTGCTAGGATGTTAAAAAAACTAATTCTGGGGGGGATGTGGTGGCTCAAAAACTGTCCGAACGCGACATCTGCACCAAATTTATCACGCCAGCCATTCAAAAAGCTGGCTGGGATATTCAGACACAAGTACGCGAAGAAGTAAGTTTTACCAATGGTCGGATTATTGTCCGTGGCAAATTGCATAGCCGCGGCGAGCGTAAACGTGCCGACTATATCCTTTATTACAAAAGCAATATTCCAATTGCCATCATCGAGGCAAAAGATAATTCATATAGTGTAGGTGCTGGCATGCAGCAAGCACTCAACTATGCCGAAATTTTGGAAATTCCTTTCGTCTTCAGTAGTAATGGCGATGCATTTTTAATGCATGACCGCACAGGCAATCATCAATCGGTAGAGCAAGAACTCGATTTGGATAAATTTCCTAGTCCAGAAGAGTTATGGAAGCGCTACTGTGATTGGAAAGGCATTGTTACCGATGAGGCCAAAGCCACGGTTGAAATGCCTTATTACGATGATGGCACAGGTAGAGCACCACGTTACTACCAAGCAAATGCCATCAATAAAACTGTTGAGGCGGTGGCTAAAGGGCAAGAACGTATTTTGCTAGTCATGGCAACCGGGACCGGTAAAACCTATACCGCGTTTCAGATCATTTGGCGTTTATGGAAGTCTGGCGCAAAAAAACGTATTTTGTTTTTGGCGGACCGCAATATTCTGGTGGATCAAACCAAAAATAATGACTTCAAACCTTTTGGTCCAGCCATGACCAAAATCAGTAAACGGCAAATTGATAAAGCGTATGAGATTTATCTTTCACTATATCAAGCGGTGACAGGTAACGAAGAAGATAAAAATATCTATAAACAATTCAGCCCAGACTTTTTTGATTTAATTGTCGTGGATGAATGTCATCGAGGCAGCGCAGCAGAGGATTCAGCATGGCGTGATGTCTTGGCATATTTCAGCAATGCTACTCACATTGGCTTAACTGCCACACCAAAAGAAACCAAAGAAGTTTCGAGCATTACTTATTTTGGCGACCCTGTGTATAGCTACACGCTAAAACAAGGTATCGAAGATGGCTTCCTTGCACCATATAAAGTGGTACGCATAGACCTGGATAAAGACTTGCAAGGATGGCGGCCCACTGCCGGGCAGACCGATAAAAGAGGCCAGCTTATTGAAGACCGTATCTACAACCAGTCTGATATGGATAGAACGCTGGTTTTGGAACAAAGAACCCAGCTTGTAGCACAAAAAATTACAGAGTTTTTGCGTGAAACCGACCCTTACGCCAAAACCATCGTATTTTGTGATGACATAGATCACGCCGAGCGTATGCGTCAGGCATTGGTGAATTTGAACCCAGACCGCGTTAAAGAAAATCGCAAATACGTAATGCGTATTACTGGCGACGAAAACGAAGGCAAGGCCGAGTTGGACAACTTTATCAATCCTGAAGAACGTTATCCTGTCATTGCAACCACATCAAAATTGATGACAACGGGAGTCGATGCGCAAACCTGCAAATTGGTCGTGCTAGATCAGCACATTAAATCCATGACCGAGTTCAAGCAGATCATTGGCCGAGGTACGCGTATCAATGAAGATTACGGCAAGTTTTGGTTCACGATCATGGACTTTAAAAAAGCCACCGAGCTTTTTGCTGATAAAAAATTTGATGGCGAACCCGTCGTCATTTTTGAGCCTAAAGAGGGTCAATCACCAGTGCCCCCTGACGAAATTGAAGATCCGAATCAGCCATTACCCACGCCTGAAAAACCTGATATTACTGGCGGGGATGACGAGTCAAAAGTGCGCGTTCGCTACGTGGTCGATAACGTGGCGGTACATGTGGTAGCACAACGAGTGCAATACTACGGCCCGGAAGGCAAACTGATTACTGAGTCCATTCGCGACTACACCAAATCCAAAGTACAAAAAGACTACCAAAGCCTGGATGATTTTTTAAAAACATGGACCGGTGCCGAGCGCAAAGCCGCACTGATTCAAGAGTTTGAATCACATGGTATTTTGCTGGATGCGTTGGCTGAAGAAGTCGGCAAGGATTTTGACCCGTTTGATCTCGTCTGCCACGTGGCTTTTGACCAACCGCCACTCACGCGCAAAGAGCGTGCCGAGCAGGTCAAAAAACGCAATTACTTTGCCAAATACAGTGCGCAAGCCAAACAAGTCCTAGAAGCCCTGCTGGATAAATACGCCGATACTGGCGTCGAGAACATCGAAGATATTAAAATACTGACCCTTGACCCATTCAGGACGATGGGCAGCACGCCAGAACTGATTGCAGCTTTTGGCGGCAAACAAGGCTACCTCAATGCCTTAAAAGAACTTGAGCAACAACTCTACGCATAAAGCAGTACATCATGAGCATTTCCAGCACCATTAAATCCATTCAAGACATCATGCGCAAAGACGTTGGTGTGGATGGCGACGCACAACGGTTGGGCCAGTTAGTCTGGCTGTTATTCCTCAAGATATTTGATGACCGTGAGCAAGAGTGGGAGTTAATTCACGACGATTATCAGTCTCCCTTACCTGAAAAATATCGCTGGCGTAACTGGGCCGCAGATGCTGAAGGCATCACTGGCGAGGCTTTAAAACTGTTTGTCGATAACGAGTTGTTCCCTGCATTACAAAACCTGGCAGCTAAAGGTAACGACCAGCGGGCTTATGTGATTCGCTCGGTGTTTGAAGACGCCTACAACTACATGAAGTCTGGCCAACTTTTACGCCAGGTGATTAACAAAATCCAGGAAGGTGTGGACTTTAACAAAGCCCAAGAGCGTCATTTGTTTGGCGATATGTACGAGCAATTGTTGCGTGATTTACAAGCCGCAGGCAATGCAGGAGAGTTTTATACGCCGCGAGCTGTCACCGAGTTTATGGTGCGTATGGCTAACCCACGCCTAGGTGAAAAAGTAATGGACCCCGCCTGTGGCACGGGTGGCTTTTTAAGCTGCACCATAGAGCATGTCCGCAAGCACGATGTCAAAACGGTAGAAGACGAAGCCAAGCTGCAAGCCAGTATCCACGGTATTGAGAAAAAGCCACTGCCGCATATGCTCTGTACCACCAATATGATTTTGCACGGCATCGAAGTACCCAGCAATATCCGCCACGACAATACCCTGGCGCGCCCTTTGATTAGCTGGGAGCCGAAAGACCGTGTGGATGTGGTCATCACCAACCCACCATTTGGCGGCATGGAAGAAGATGGCATTGAAACCAATTTCCCCGCCAACTTTAGAACCCGCGAAACTGCTGACTTGTTTTTAGTGCTGATTATGCAGCTACTCAAAACAGGTGGCCGCGCCGCCCTGGTGTTGCCTGATGGCTTTTTATTTGGCGAAGGTATTAAAACCCGCATCAAAGAAAAACTGCTGCAAGACTGCAACCTGCACACCATTGTGCGCCTGCCCAACAGCGTATTTGCGCCTTACACCAGCATTAAAACCAACCTACTGTTTTTTACCAAAGGCACACTCACGCAAGAAATTTGGTTTTACGAGCAACCGTTGCCCGCAGGCGTAAAAGCCTACAACAAAACCAAACCAATGAAGGTAGAGGAGTTTGATGCGCTTGCTAAGTGGTGGGGCAATGAAAGCAACGGCTTTAGCTCTAGGTTAGAAAACGAACAAGCATGGAAAGTCAGCCTCGCAGAACTTCAAGCCCGCAATTACAACCTCGATTGCAAAAACCCCCATGTGGGTGAGCAAATTACGCACGACCCAGAAGTGCTGTTAGCGCAATACCACACCATGCAACAAGATATTGCCAGCTTGC
This sequence comes from uncultured Methylophilus sp., assembly GCA_936943315.1. Lineage (GTDB taxonomy): Bacteria > Pseudomonadota > Gammaproteobacteria > Burkholderiales > Methylophilaceae > Methylophilus. The sequence goes on from CAKZJM010000244.1 coordinate 15,402, forward strand.
GTGATCAGCTTAAAAGTATCTTGGGCGAAGCCTTAGCCTCAAGTACACAAGGCAACTAAGCATGACGAATATTGCAAACCTGCTAATAGAGCATATGGCGATTTGGACTTCGGCAGAAACTGAGAAAAAGTCTGGTCGTGGCAGAGCCAGTGGTATTAAAGGCACCGTGTATGGCGTACAAAAACTGCGTGAATTGATCTTAGAGTTAGCGGTGCGCGGCAAATTAGTGCCACAAGAACCGACTGACGAGCCTGCCAGCGAATTACTCAAACGAATCCAAGCCGAAAAAGCTAAATTAATCGCAGAAGGCAAACTTAAAAAGCAAAAACCTTTTGCACCGATTAAAGAGGATGAAAAACTGTTTGAATTACCTAAAGGATGGGAATGGACAAGATTAGGAAATATTCAAACTTTTACCAATGGGTATGCTTTTAAAAGCCCCGAGTTCCAGAACGCAGGTATAGGTGTAATCAGAATTGGAGACGTTGGTAATGATGGGGCAGTTACAACCAATTCTATGCTTTTTTTTCCATATGAGCGAAAGGCAGAAATACCGAAAAAATTTATTGTTGAACCTGGTGATTTAGTTATCTCAATGACAGGCAATGTAAAGCTAGCGTTTAATAATTCTCACGATATTTTTTTTATAAATCAGCGTGTCGGGAAAATAGAGCCACACTTAATTAGTAAGTTCTACCTGTATAGGTACCTTTCTACAGTAGCTCAAGAGAAAATTGATAATGCATCGGGCGGTGTAATACCAAACGTAAGCACAGAAGAAATTAATGAAACATTAATACCTTTGCCACCACTCGCAGAACAATACCGCATTGTCGACAAAGTCGATGAACTGATGGCGCTATGCGACCAGTTAGAGCATCAACACAGCACCACACAAGAAGCACATGAAACCTTGGTAAATCAACTGCTTGCTACACTCACGCAAAGCCATAACGCCGCAGAATTTAACACCAACTGGCAACGCATCTACGCGGATTTTGATGTGCTTTTTACCACCGATGCGAGCATAGATGCCCTCAAACAAACCCTGCTACAACTCGCCGTAATGGGCAAACTCGTCCCGCAAGACCTCAACGACGAACCTTCCAGCGAACTGCTCAAACGCATTCAAGCCGAAAAAGCTAAGCTGATAGCAGAAGGCAAACTCAAAAAAGAAAAGCTGCTCGCACCGATTAGTGAGAATGAAAAACCGTTTAAATTGCCGAAGGGGTGGGAGTGGATAAGATTTAATGAGTTAATAAATCCTTTGTACCCCATATCATATGGTGTTTTGGTTCCAGGTTTAGATGAAGCAGAAGGAATACCGTTTGTTAGAATCGCAGATTTAGATATAAATAACCCGCCAATAAAACCCGAAAAATCGATTAGTAGAAAAATCGAAGCTCAATATGCCAGGACAAGATTAGAGGGTGGTGAAGTTTTGATGGGTGTAGTTGGCAGTATTGGGAAACTAGGCGTTGCGCCAGAAAGTTGGAAAGGTGCAAATATAGCAAGAGCAATTTGTCGAATTAAACTAAGCAACTCTATAAATAAAGAATATGTATTGTGGTTGTTACAGAGTGCATTCATGCAAAATAATTTTATAGGTGATACAAAAACTTTAGCTCAGCCAACGTTAAATATAGCTCTGATACGTTTAGCTTTAACTCCATTACCACCGCTCGAAGAGCAACACCGAATTGTCGCCAAAGTCGATGCACTCATGACGCTGTGCGACCAACTCAAAACCCTTATTAAACAAGTCAACCAGCAACAACAAACCATTGCCGATGCCTTGGTAGCGCAAGCGCTAAAACCAGCCACTGCTGAGGTAATAGATTTAGCGGCATATCGCGCAGCAGTCACCTGCAATATCATCAAGCGCATGCAACACAACCAGGCATTTGGTCGTACATTTGCTATGAAGCTTTTGTATCTCTCACAACAGCATATTGGATTTGAAACCCATCTTGAATTTGAACGAGAAGCGGCAGGCCCTTTTGATCAATGGATATACGATTTTGAGCGTGAGGGTATTGCG
>CAKZJM010000245.1 GCA_936943315.1 uncultured Methylophilus sp.
GCCGCTTGCGACAAGGCAATCGCCGCAAATGAATGCCACAGTAGCAATACCAGGCAACCCACCACCATGAGGATGGCACATACTGCTAGCCACAGGCGTTTGGCATGCGTACGGTCCATCAGTGCCCCGGCGGGCACACCGGCCAGCATGGTTGCCAGGCCACCGATGGTCATGACATAACCGATGTCATCGGCCTGCCAGGACTGGGATAACAGATATACACCAAGAAAGGCACCCAGGCCATCCCTGACATCCGCCATGAAAAAATTTGTCACCGCCAGCCACTGACGTGAATCTGCAGAGCGTCCGAATAAAGACATGATGCTCTCCTACACCGGTGATTTAAAAATGAAGAAAGCACCCAGGGCGATCAGGGCGAAACCCGCGATATGGCTGGAAGTCAGCTGTTCGCCCAGCGCATAGACCGAAAATACGGCGAACACACTGAGCGAGATGACTTCCTGCATGGTTTTAAGCGCAGCCACCGAGTACACCGTATGCCCGATACGGTTGGCAGGGACGGCAAAACAGTATTCCAGCAGGGCGATCAACCAGCTCACCACTATCACCACATACAGTGGCTTTTCGGTGAACTTGAGATGCCCGTACCAGGCCACCGTCATAAAAATATTGGAGACCAGTAACAGCAATATAGGCGCTAATTTGGCAATCATGATAAATCCTGTCTGTGGAACAAAAAGGGAGAGCGTGCAACCTGCTTAAGCACGATGGCGGCTCAAGCTCATGGGCATGAGCCCTCAGCAGAGGGGCACGACTGGCCAGCGGGAACATACAACGGTTGCATGCTGGCGGCAGAATGACCTAGGCGCAAGGCCTCCAGCGACAAGCCTGCCGGGGTTTTGGAGCCTAATCCGGCAGCGGCGATACGCATGCCGGGGCGCAAAGGCACCGTCAGGCTTTCAGGTGAAAAATGCACAATGCTCTGGTTATCCAGAATCACGCCATCCACCTCGCCGCGGGGACCGTTCAGGATGAGCTCAACCTTTCCCTCCACTTGCAAGGGCTGTAACGACTGTGCACGCAACTGTGGCGGCAACAAAGGCAACGCACCAGTGGGCGGCTGATCCACGACGATATTGCCGCTGGTGACGTTAATAATGGCATCCGCCTTGACAACCGAAGGTGCCTGGTCAGGCAAGGGTGGGGGCAGGCGCACACCAGGTTCGGCATGGCCGAGGATACGCACGCGGTGACCAGGTTGCACTGTAGCCTGCAATGCCTGTGAACGATGGGGAGGAAATTTGACAATCACGTCATTGACCAGGCGCAAACCCTCGGCCTCGCCGTAAGGATTGAACAGGATGGATTTGACGGCAGCCTCGGCCACGGCAGGCATGGCCGCAGTGGCCTGTACATCCTGTGCAGTCACAGGCAACAGCACTTGTGCAGGTGGCACAGGCCGCTGCGGTTCAGGGTTAGCGGGTAACGGAGGTAATGCCTGGGCGTCCAGCGCCATGCCCAGCGTGGTTACCAGCACCACCGTTTTCAAAAGAAATGCGTTTCTGGGCGAGAAAGAAGGCGTTAAAGAAAACGAATGGGATGAGAAAGAAAATAGCATGAGATGCTCCTTGTCATAAATGAATCTTGCTCATTTATTGCAAGGCGCATGCCAGATAAAAAACCCATTTAAATCATCAATTTAAAAAATTTGGCGCATTCAATTGTCCGCTTTTGTGACAACTGCCTGTCCGCTTGCCGGACATCATACTGGCTTAAGCCAGGCCATGCACCTCAAGCTTACGGTACAGCTGTTGACGCGATAAACCAAGTTTGCGGGCGGCCTCACTCCGGTTGTCCCCGCTCTCACGCAAGGCGCGTTCTATCATTTCGCGCTCAAGCTGTTGCAGCCTTTCGGCCAATGTCGCACCAGATGGCTGACTCCCCGAGGTCATGCTCACAGGCGACCATGCGCCGCCTTCGATCGCCTGAGGGCGCTGCGTAAAAGAAATATGACCAGCCTCAATATGCTCGTGATGGCTTAGAATCACAGCCCGGGCAATGGTGTTGCGTAATTCGCGGATATTGCCTGGCCAATCATGCTGCACCAGCTTTTGGGCAGCCTCTGCCGTCAGGCGTTTGGGACGCCCTGAGGCTTCACGGGCCAGAAAATGCTGAGCCAGCATGAGCAAGTCGGCACCACGCTCGCGCAAGGGCGGCAGCAAAATTGGCATCACCTGCAGGCGGTACCATAAGTCCTCTCTAAACTGCCCCTCGCGCACGGCACCGGGCAAATCTCTATGCGTGGCAGCGATGATGCGTGCATCCAGCGTCAGCGTTTTGGTTGTTCCCACCGGACTGAATTCCCGGGCTTCCAGCACGCGCAATATTTTGGCTTGCAGTGCAAGCGGCATGTCGCCGATCTCATCCAGGAACAGGGTGCCGCCAGCTGCCTGGCGCAAATAGCCTTGCCGGTCAGCCACGGCGCCGGTAAAGGCGCCTTTCACATGCCCGAACAGCTCACTTTCCATCAAGTCTGGCGGAATCGCGGCACAGTTGACGGCGACAAACGGCCCGTGGGCACGCAGGCTGTTGCGGTGCAGCGCACGCGCTACCTCCTCCTTGCCGGTCCCGGTTTCCCCCAGTATCAGCACGGTCGCTTCAGTGGCGGCCGCCAGGCCAATTTGCTTGAAGACTTGCCGCATGCACTCACTGTTTCCGATCAACGGCTCGGCAAGGCCCTCTGGTGGCAAATGCTGTTCGGTTGCCAGCTCAACGGTGCGTTCTGGCAAGGCGCGCTGCAAGGATTGCATGAGCACCTGGCGTGAAACCGGCTTGGTCAAATGATCAAAGGCTCCAAGCCGCATGGCTTCTATCGTATTGCTGCCGCTGGCATACGCAGTCAGCATGATGCAAGGCACCGCTTTAATATGTTGCGCCTGACGTAAAAAAGCCAGGCCGTCATCCCCCGCCAGTTTGAGGTCGGTAATCACCAGGTCTACCGGTTCTGTGCGTAGCGATTGCAGGCCAGCCTGCACATGACTCACTTCCCGCACCTGGTGACCCAGGTCCGTGAGCATTTCGCTCAGGCTGCTTCTAAATGCGGGATCATCATCAATAATCAGGAGGTATGCCATGGCAACTCAATGTCAAAACGGGCACCGGCTGGCGTATCGGCCAGGCGCAACTCGCCGCCATGCGCCTGCACAATCTCGCGTGCCAGGGCCAGCCCCAGGCCGGTACCACCACTCCGCGCCGTACTAAAAGGCTCAAACACCTGGCTGCGAATGTGCTCTGGAACACCGCTGCCATTGTCGGCCACCCACAACAGTAAGCCATCAGCCGCACCCTGTGCAATACCGAGCTCAATCTGACCGCCCTCCGGCACATGAGCGAGCGCATTCAGAATCAGGTTATCCATGACTTGTGCCATTTTGTCCGGATCAAGCACAGCGATTGTCTGTGCACGCTCGGCGACTTCCTCCGCAATACTCAATGTGCAGCTCGCCTGATGTGTGTTCATGGCCTCTTGATGCAGGGCCGCGAGGTCAGTCAACCAGGTGCGTACATCCACTGCCCGTTTTTGTATCTGTAACGGATGAGTAAGCGCTAACAAGCTGGAGATCAAACTTTCCAAACGGGCGGTTTGCGAGAGCACTGCCTCAAATGCACTTTGGCTGCGCTGCTGATAACGCTCAGGCGGGGCAGCCATGGCATTTTCAACCTTCATGCGCATGGTGGCGAGAGGATTACGGATTTCATGCGCCAGCCCTGCTGAGACCCTTCCCAGCGTTGCCATGCGTTCCGATTGTGCGAGTTGCTGTGCCAACAGGCTGGATTGGCGTTGCCAGCGCCCCAGCATCCAGGCCAGCCAGGCTCCAGTCATCACCACCAGCCCAATCAATAAGGCCAATGCCAGGCTTAAATGACTCAGTACGTCCGCCTGTATCAACAATACCCTCTTCATCACCCATGCTACAGGGCCCGCTGGTGCCGAGGTCAACGGGCAGGCAGCAAATACGAGGGCTTCACGCAACCCTGGGCGCACCTCTAAGATCAGGGTTCTCGCCTGGCTGGCCAAGCTGGCGGTGGCTGTGATTTTGTCCAGCTCGGCTTCGGGTGGGTCGCGTTTCTCGCTACTGCCGTCATAGGTAGGGAATGCGTATGCAAATACCCCCACGCCTGGTTGCCAGAACCCACCTTCACTACCGGGTTCTTCGCGTAACGCCAGGTCGATGATGGCGCGCCAGGTAGACGTCGCTTCGCTTGCAGGTAAAGCGGTATTCAGCCTGGCCTGGGTAACGCCATGCTGCATCGACTGGCAACTGGCCGCTGCATGCAGGCGCGCTTGTTCAATTTGGGCAGGGGCACCTTGACGGCTTAATTCGAATAACAACCACACCAGCAGCAACGCTACCGCCGCAATGGCAGACCAAAGCGCTGTCAGGTTACGGCGCAAGGAATTGGCAGACGTATGCATGAGGCAGTTTAGCGAATGTTTAAAACAGCGTGACAGGGAAAAGTATCATGCCTTCACGGTAGCATATCGCCCGCAAGGCTTCAATCAGGTGCCGCACCAGCCGCTTTGACTGATGCAATCTCAATCGTTATAGCGGGTTTTTCAAACACTTTATTGTGGGCTATCCCCATGTAAATAGGACGTATCCATATACGCTTTAAAATAGCGCGTGGCACACAACCCCAGCGAAGTGTGATGTTTCGCGGGCGATAGCCAGTCAATAAGGAAATCCATGCGTTTGGCGCCGAGGCCTTGCAGGTAGCGGTCCAGAGATAATTGCTCCTGATTAAAGTCGTTCGCTTCCAACAATCTTTCTGCCAGGCGGCGCCCTGACCGCAAATCATAGACATTGCCCAACACCTCTGGCTCGGGGGCTTGCGCAACCCTGCGCCACGGGGCACCCAGGCGCGCCACTTTGGGCAGCGTTTCGAGCACATCCCCGGCAATCCAGTCATAAATCACTTGACGCTCATAGGCGGTAAACACGCCGAACATGGGCGCTTTTTCTGCATGAATGACTTGCCAGAAGCGGCTTTGCTCTGGATCCTGGTGGCGTTTGATCCAGCCGGTTTTTTCCATCACATTGAGTAAGCGGGCCACTTGCTCGGGCTCAGCCAGCCACTCATTGATGGTTTTCCCATCAATCATGCAGCGGTTGGAGTGCATGTACTGGCCAATGCTGGCTTTGCTTTGCAATACCCTGACCACTTCACCCAGCAGGTCAAAATGTTTGATCAGGTCCAAAGTACCCAGACCGGCATCATTAAGTTTCACACCAGCCATGATACGCTCCATGTAATGCCGGGATGAACCGAAGGTGGGCATGGCTTCAGTCACCGCACCCACTGCCGCGCGGGCGTGACCACTATGCGCGTTATCGATGGTGGTATGCAAGGTGAAGTAATAGGGGTCAATATTCAATTCTTGCAGTTCGTAGGCAGTGATGAGCAAATGCAAAGGCAACTGCTCATAGCCCAGGTTAAACCCGATCACTTCCGGCAAGTGCGTTTCGGTATTGGCGGCCAGTGCCAGTTGCACCGCCCCTTGGGTAAAAAATTTGTCGTCCAGCGCTTTCCAGTCTTCACACTCATTGACTTTGAGCAGCTTGCGGTACATAGCCACATGGTTCATGGCTTCAACGCCATCGCCTAGCTCTTCAAGATAGATTTTGAGCAGGGAGGTAAACCGCGCGTCGTGCCAGTGACGGGTCAAGCCGTAAAGCCAGGCGCCGTCAACCATTTTGGTGGGGGCGACCACGCGTAAAAAATATAAGGCATGCGCCTTGCTGCTAAAAAACCAGCGGGGCTGACCCGCTTTTCGGGCGGCAAGATACTCCTGAAACTGGCTCCCAACCGCTTCATTATGTTCACCCAGCCAGGCTTCAAGTTGCTCGGGGTGTGCAGGCACATCGGTAAAGTGCTGGCTAGTGTGCTTGAGATGCGCGGCCAGAAACCCTGCACTATCTGCCCTGCCTTTGCTGAAGCCGGAAGGCGCCAGCAGTGAAAAATACAGGTCGCGTGAGGACCAGTCACCGACTGCACGCGGGCGTTTTCCAATTTGATTGCTGATGACCGACATCTTGAGCCTCCAATGTTTAACCTGCACACATAACCACAGTAGAAAGCAGATACGTTACGCAGATGTGATCAAGTTCCCTATCAGACAATCCATGAGCGCAATGTAGGAATGCACTTATAAGAGAAAAAACAGCCTTCTGTTAAGCTATAAAACGTACCCATCAATGTGTCGCAAAAGGAGGCCAACCCTTGATCAAGCCAGAATTAGTGAGGTTGCTGCAGGCCTTATACAAAAGAAACTACCACTTTGTCACGGTCACACCGGTCACGCATCAATTGGTCAACAGCCGTCCGCAAAACGCCTGGGCAAAAAACTTGCAGGATATGTTTGGCTGGAACCGCCCGTTTGCGGCCGCCACACCAGAGGCTGAAATATTTGAATTGATGCAAGCGGCGGATATTGCACGCCCCCTGCCTGAGGGCTGGCAGTCGCTACTGCGGGTCTCCAGCCTGCAAGATACGCTGTTTGCCCACTCGGCTTTTCCCACCGATGCCAATGATGCGGTGTTTTTTGGGCCGGATACTTACCGCTTTGCACGCGCAATACAACAGGCGCTTCCACACCTTGACTCACCCGTTCGCCGCGCGGTGGATATCGGTACTGGCGCCGGGGTTGGCGCTATTTTGCTCGCGCAGGCTTTGCCGGAAGCGGAGGTGTGGGGGATCGATATTAATGAAAAAGCACTGAGCCTGGCAGAAACCAACGCAGTGGCAAGTGGTGTCACCAATGTACACTTTACCTACAGCAACCTGCTGAATGACATTGAAGGTGTGTTCGACCTGATCATTGCCAATCCGCCTTACCTGGTAGATCCACATGAACGTGCTTACCGTCACGGCAGCGGGCCGTTGGGTGCCCAGTTGTCGCTAGACATCGTCGCGACCGCGCTGACGCGGCTAACGCCGGGAGGAACACTGATGCTATATACCGGCGTTGCCATAGTGAATAGCCAGGATCCATTCATAGAGGTCGTGCGCCCGCTCATCGCACAAGCAGGCGCGCATGTGAGCTACAGTGAAATTGACCCGGATATTTTTAGTGAAGAACTCACCAACTCCGTTTACAGCGAAGCAGACAGGATCGCCGCCGTCTGGCTGCAAGTACGCATGCCGCAATAAATGCGTTCTATAGTTAGCGCACACTCTCCGACTTTGCTTTTCCTATGGCCAACCAAAGCAAATACACCCGGCAATCAAACTCATATTGCATATAGTTTGGCTCCATATGCAAACACAGCTGGTAAAACGCTTTGTCATGATTGCGCTCTTTGAGATGCGCCAATTCGTGCACCACGATCATCTGCAAGAATGCCTGCGGCGCCGTTTTAAAAAATGCGGAAATCCTGATTTCTTTTTTGGCCTTAAGCTTGCCGCCTTGTACACGTGAAATCGCCGTATTGAGCCCCAGGGTTTGTTTTTCAACGGTCATCCTGTTATCAAAATGAACCTTGTCCAGCAAGGGCGCATTTTTCAGATAGCGCTGCTTGAGATCGCTACAAAAATCATACAGCGCTTTATCGCTCTGAATCGCATGGGGCTGCGGATACCGCTGTTGAATGTAGGTACCCAGTGTGTCTTGCGCAAGCATTTGCGACACCTGTGCCTGCAAATGGGCAGGATAACCAGGCAGGAATTGTTGTATCAACAGGTTGGACATGCTGCATTGTAAAACATAACCCCGTTGGTGTTCATCGCATCATCAGCCAAAAAAATGCGCCCCTGATTGACGTGACACAAGCACAAGGCAACCCCCAGGCAATAAACTAAATGCTGCCAAAAGTTTCTTACCTTCAAACCAAGCCAGATCTGAGAGCATGATGAATGAATTAAAAGACGAAAAACTCGAAGCGCATTTAGCCGCTGTAGACAAACACAAAGCCCTGCTGGAAAAACTGCATTTAAACGGCAATCAGCACCTCGATGAGGTCAATAACTCATTGCAAGAACTGACACTCACACTGGAGGAGTATCTCAAGCTGATTGGTATCCCGTAAAAACACGCTTAGAAGGGTGTGGAGGGGTTTGGTGAGCGCCTCAAGCGCTATATGACGGTTGCCCCGCGAAGCCAGTACCCACTACGTTGCTTTAGCGCCACGCGCCTTGGTGGGATTTATCTCGCCAGGATCCTCCGCGTGAGACCAGTCAAGGGCTGCCAGCCCGGATTCAAGATTGAGACGCTGCAATAAGCGGCGCGCATCAAACGGTGCTTTCACTTTGATATCATTATCAAAATAGCAATACACATCGCGGCAGTTCCGCTGTGGCGGTGGCAGACACGATATTAGCTGTGCATCTGGCGGCTGAACACCTTGGCTCCAATCAGTGATGCGTGCAGCCCAGCGATCCAGGGCTTGATCTTTATATCCACTGCGATACAACTCGGCATCGCCGTGTAGACGCAAATAGGTAAAGTCGGCGGTGATGTCTTCTTTGTAAGGCCACTTGCCTGCTGTATCTGCAATCACCAGGGCGACGTGATATTTGCGCAGCAATCTAATAAATTCCTCAGTCTCAAAACTCTTGTTGCGGATTTCTACGGCATGGCGCAGCGGCCTTTTTTGGTCCACTTTGAAAAACTCCCGCTGCTGCATGGAAGAATCTCGTTTTTCAGCAAGGCTGGCGGCAGCGTCGGTATCCTGCGGCAACTGCTTAAGAAAACTTTCAAACAGCCCGGCATCAAACTTAAAACTGGGCGGAAACTGCCACAAAATGGGCCCGAGTTTTTCTTTGAGGGCGAGCAAGCCGGAGGCGAAAAAATTTGCCATGGCAGTTTCAATGTTTTGCAGCCGCAAAATGTGAGTGATATAGCGGTTGGCTTTGATACTGAAGACAAACCCTGCCGGTGTTTGCGCGTACCATTGCATATAGCTGCCAGGGCGTTGCAAGGCGTAAAAAGAGCCATTCAACTCGATGGTGGGCAAGGCACGCGAGGCAAACTCAAGCTCGCGTTTTTGCGTGAGGTCTTTGGGATAAAACACCTTGCGCCACGGTGGATAACGCCAGCCCGAAATGCCAATCAGAATATGTGCAGTCATCATGGTTGGTATGTCTGCCAGCCTAAGAAGTTCGCGCTGATATTTTTACAATCTTCCGCACCGCATTCTCCTACAGCGAAATAGGCAGGCGCTTATACCCACCCCTCACTGATCTCCTGATAATTCAGCGACAGCTGTACTTCATTTAGTACTGCATTCACTCCATCAGTTACTCATATTAGGAACAATCATGGCAAAAACATCAAAGTCTCAAGTCGGGCTAGGCTCCATTTTATCCACTGTCTCTGGCCCCTCCACACATGAGCCGCCGATGTTGGCCGTCGATGGCGCCGTGTCAGCTGACCTGATCGACAAGGTAGTGGGTGGAGATGTGCTTGCGCAAACCTTTCCTTATAACGCCACCAAAGCGAATGAATATGGGGACGCGGCCAGATGCCCGTTTGCCGGACAAGTCAGTGAGGCGGACGATCCGATTGTGCGTGCCAGCACCGTGAGCGAAGCCAATGCCAATGACAAAACAGGTGAAGGTGCCACAGAGGGTGAAAACCTGCAAAAAGGGGACTTGGACCGGGTACGCGCCGACTCTGCCGGGCAAGAACTGACTACCAACCAGGGCGTCACCGTAGGCGATAACCAAAGCTCTCTCAAAATTGGGTTGCGCGGCCCCACCGCGCTTGAAGATTTTATTTTGCGCGAAAAAATCACGCATTTTGACCATGAAAGAATCCCCGAGCGCGTGGTGCATGCCCGCGGCTCTGCCGCCCATGGTTATTTTGAAAGCTATGAGGCGCTCACTCAGCACACCAAAGCGGCCCCATTTAGTGAGGCCGGCAAGCAAACGCCCGTCTTTGTGAGGTTTTCAACCGTTGCCGGTGAACGCGGCTCTACTGACACTGCCCGTGATGTGCGTGGCTTTGCCGTGAAGTTTTACACCGATGCGGGTAATTGGGATTTGGTCGGTAACAACATCCCGGTGTTTTTCATCCAGGATGCGATGAAGTTTCCAGACTTGGTACATGCCGTCAAACCGGAACCGCACAATGCTATTCCACAGGCTTCTTCGGCGCATGACACGTTCTGGGACTTTATCTCGCTGATGCCGGAATCCACCCATATGATTATGTGGCATATGTCGGACAGAGCCATTCCGCGCAGTTACCGCATGATGCAGGGGTTTGGCGTGCACACTTTCCGACTGCTAAACGAAAAAAATGAATCTGTGTTTTGCAAATTTCACTGGACGCCGATCTTGGGCACGCATTCGCTGATTTGGGATGAAGCCGTCAAAATCAGCGGTGCTGATCCTGACTTCCACCGCCGGGATCTGTGGGAAGCCATTGAAGCCGGGGCTTACCCGGAATGGGAACTGAGCCTGCAAATATTCACCGAAGAACAAGCCGAGTCATTTGATTTTGATGTGCTGGACCCAACCAAAATCATCCCGGTGGAAATGGTGCCACTGACCCCGGTCGGCAAGATGGTACTCAACCGCAACCCGGATAATTTCTTCGCCGAGACCGAGCAGGTTGCGTTTTGCACCGCGCATATTATTCCTGGCATAGACTTTAGCAATGACCCCTTATTGCAAGGCCGCATCCACTCTTATGTAGATACGCAATTGACCCGCTTGGGCGGCCCTAACTTTCATGAAATCCCGATTAATGCACCCATCAAGGAAATCCACAATAACCAGCGCGATGGCATGCACAGGCAAAACATCCCGCGCGGGCGGGTTTCTTATGAGCCCAATTCGCTGGGCGGCGGCTGCCCCTTCCAGGCAGGCATGAGCGGGTTCACTAGCTTTCCTGAACACATCACTGAAGACAAGGTGCGCGGCAAGCCAGAAAAATTTGCCGATCACTATTCTCAGGCGACGCTATTCTGGAACAGCCAGACAACCGCTGAAAAGCAACATATTATCAATGCCTTCCGTTTTGAGCTGACCCGCGTACAAACGCCTGCCATCCGTGAGCGTATGGTCCTTGCTCGTGAATGTAGACGCGACCCTGGCGCAAACCGTGGCCGATGGTCTAGGCATTCCATTGCCGGACGCCGCGCCATTGGCGAGTAAGCAACCCTTTCCGGTGCTGGACGACTCGCCTGCCTTGTCTGAAATGCATTACCCTGGAGATGGCTCCATCCGCGCCAAAAAAGTCGCTATCCTGGCCGCGAACGGTGTTGAAGAAGGCAGCGTCAATGCCATTTATGATGCCTTGCTGGCCGAGGGTGCCGTGCCACGCGTAGTCAGCAGCAAACTGGGCCAACTTGTGACGGCTGAAGGCCAGCCATTGCAAGTAGAAGCCACCATGGAAACCATGCCCAGCGTCCTGTTTGATGCACTCGTGATTGCTGACGGCGAAAACTCGGTGGCTAACCTGGCAGTCGATGGGCACACCATTGAATTTTTACGTGACCAGTACCGCCATTGCAAACCCCTGCTGGTGCCCAGTGATGCCTCCGCATTATTGCAAAAAGCTGGCATTCAAACCTTGTTGCCCGATGGCAGCAATGACCCCGGCCTGCTGATTGCAGACGATGGCATCGCGGCTTATGTAGACGAATTTATCATTACCTTAGGCAAACCACGCGATTACGGACGTGAAACCAATCCGCCATTGGTGTAACCAGGTCATTGCCAAGCAGGGATATCAACGCCGCCAAGTGCTGAACTTGGCGGCGTTTACCGAGATGAAGAAAATAGCCCTCATTGAGAGGGCAATCTCTCCCAGTCGATGGATCACTGTTGCGTGATAAAGTCATGGAGCGACCGGGGCGACTGCCCTGTCAACTGCTTGTAATCTCCGGTTTCAATATCCAGCGCGCCCTGTGACAACGCCTGATCAATGCCCATCAATACCTCTGCCACGGGCGGAGGCCAACCTGACTCAATGAGGGCTTGGCGCTTTTGCACAGGACTGATGCCCAGGTAAGTAATACGCCTGTTCAACACAGCCGTCAGTGTGTCAGCCAGTGTTTGCATAGAAAAAGTTTCGCCGGTCAATGTGAAAATCGCGGGTTCCAGATCTTCTGCAAGTAAGGCTCGCGTGGCCGCAACCGCACAATCTTCACGGGCGATATAAGCCGTGGCGGCGTTGGCTATCGCGGCGGAGAACTCCCCTGTAGCAAAGGCCTGCGTAATCATGGGCAAGAGCATGTCGTAGTAAAAGGCAAAACGCAAACAGGTATACCGCAACCCACTTTGCTCCAGCAGCCTTTCAGTAGCCAGGTGATCGCTGGCAGGCGGCAGGGGCAATCCGTGCAAGGGTTGTATAAACGAGGTATACACCACATGTTCAATGCCCGCATGCAGTGCGGCTTCAATGGCGTGACGGTGTTGTTGCACCCGTCTGCCTGAGCCATCAACCACATTGGTACTGATCAGTAGCATGCGCTTCGCGCCTAGAAAGGGATGCTTCAGGCTCTCGGGATGATCGAAATCGGCCTGGCGGACGTCAACACCAGGTAGCCGGTCTATGGCCAGTTTTTCAGGGGTACGGGTTGCCAGAATCAGTGGCCGCTGTAGGTGGACATTGTGTTGGAGAAGAATTTGGAAAACGTTTTGGCCTAAACGGCCAGAAGCCCCTGAAATCAGGAGAGGTGAATGTGACATACTTTTTTCCTATCAATGGACGACGCGCAACTCACCCACAAGCGTGGTGGCGTCTAGTCAAATGAAAGCGATGCACAACCAGCACACCGCAAGACATTGAGATCAGCAGGAAAAAGCAATCAACATGGGCATGATTATGCAGTTGAAAACCGTGCGGCACAATAAAAAATATTTTTGTATGACTATCAATTTGTATGTCTATCAAAAGATCCGGCAGAGAATGTCGCCCCCCGGGCATGCTAAACTCGTTCCGGTATTTCAACTCCTCTCTTAAGCAACTATGATTCAATACAACCCCAAAGACTGGCTCACCTTCATTTTCCGTTTTCACGAGTCTGACACTTTCCGCAAACTCACGCCCATGATGCTGTTGATTGGTCTGTATGCGGCGGGGATTGCCTACCTGGAGCTAGAGTACTGGAAACTGGCAGACAGCAGTCATGTGAAAAACCTTTCGCTCATCCACACTACGGTGGGCTTTGTATTGTCATTATTGCTGGCCTACCGCACCAATACCGCTTATGACCGCTGGTGGGAAGGCCGCAAAGCCTGGGGTGCCCTGGTCAATAACAGCCGCAATCTGGCCATGAAACTGTCGGCTTACCTGGCAGAGGAGAGCGACCGCGACTTTTTCAGGAAAATCATCCCCACTTATGCGGCCGTGCTTTCCAAGCACCTGATGAATGAAGAAGTCAGCAAGATGCTGTTTGACGGCCTGGACCTGGAAATCGACCATCACGAACACCATCCGAACCAGATCGCACAACACATTTTCCATAAAGCCAACGAGCTTTACACCACAGGCAAAATCACTGGTGACCAGTTTTTTATCATTCACGAAGAACTCAAGTCCTTCACGGATATTTGCGGTGTCTGTGAGCGCATCAAAAACACGCCTATCCCCTATTCTTACAGCGCGTTTATCAAAAAATTCATTTTTTTCTACGTGATGACCTTGCCGTTTGGGTTCGTGTTTAACCTGGGCTACTACGTGATCCCGGTGGTGGTGTTTATCTTTTATGTACTCGCCAGCCTGGAGCTGATTGCTGAAGAAATCGAAGACCCGTTTGGCACCGATACCAACGATCTGCCTACGCCTAAAATGGCAGCCAATATTAAAAAGCATGTGGAAGAGTTACTTTAAAATAACGTCTTAGGAGTCAGTCTCATGGAAGCTTCAATACACACCCTCAACAATCTGTTTGCTCAACTTGGCCTGCCTTCAAGTGATGAAGAGATTGAAGCCTTTATCAAGACACATAGCCATCTTGCAGGCTATATTTCATTGGCAGAAGCGCCTTACTGGACACCCGCACAGGCTGCATTTTTACGTGAAGAAATATTGAAAGATGCCGATTGGGCAGAGGTGGTCGACCAGCTGAATGTCAGGCTGCATGCCACTCAATAAAGCGTCAGCCTAGTCACGGCGGGGGGTGCCGAAGCGGACACCTCACTGTTAGCCAGCCAAAATCAATGCGCCATTCAGGGCTGCATTCTAGCAACCAACCATTGTTCGAATGCAGATTCCGTCAGTGGCCGTGAATACCAGTATCCCTGAATGTAATCGCAGCCGATGCCGGTAAGCAATGCCAGTTGCGTCTCCGTTTCTACGCCCTCTGCAATGACCTTCAAGCCCAGTTTGTGCGCCATCATGATAATCGCTTCAACCAGGGGATCATCGGCAGATTCGGCGGCGAGATTGGTGATAAATGTTCTGTCGATTTTAAGATAGTCGACATTGAGCTGCTTGATGTAGGCCAGTGAAGAATAGCCTGTGCCAAAATCATCAATCGCCACTTCAACACCGGCCTCACGGAAATGCATTAACTGGGCAGAGGTTTTGTCAGAAGCATCCAACAGCACGCCTTCTGTGATTTCTACGCACAGACAGCGGTGACTGTCTGGCGACGATGCCAGCAAGTTGAACCAGCGGTCAAAATAAACCGTGTTTTTAAATTGCACCGGCGAAAGATTCACGCTGATTTGAAAATCGGGATGAAACTGGCGCCGCCACTTTAGCGCCTGCGCTATGCATTGTATAAACACCCAGCTGCCAATTTCATGAATGAGGCCTGCATCTTCTGCCAGGGGGATGAATTCGGCAGGACTGACGATGCCCATGGCAGGGTGCCGCCAGCGCAGCAATGCTTCCGCCTTGGTCACCTTGCCTGACTGCGGCTCGACCACTGGCTGGTAATATATCTCGAACTCGTTGTTCGCCAGCGCATTTCTGAGCTCTCGCTTTTGCTCCGAACGGCGGAGAGCCACATATTGCATGTCCTGTGTGTAAAAAGAATACTGGTTGCGGCCTAGCTTTTTGGCTTCATACATTGCCTGGTCGGCATTTTTAATCAGGCTGGAAGCACTGGCGGCATCGTCAGGGTATACCGTGATCCCGATGCTGGCCGAGATATACGTGGCATGGGTATCAATCATGATGGGCGCTTGCAGCAGCTCCAGTATCGTGGCGGCTACCCGGGTCGCGGCTTCGGCATCCTGCACATCCACCAGTGTGACGGTAAATTCGTCACCCCCCAGGCGCGAAATACAGTCTGTCACCCTGATGACATGATTGAGCCGACGCGCCACCTCTATCAACAACTGATCACCACCTTGATGGCCGAGGGCATCGTTGACCTCCTTGAAGCCATCCAGGTCGAGGTATAACAGCACCACTCTAGAGCCCATGCGGTTAGCCCTAAGCACCTCTTGTTGCAACCGCTCCTGAAACAGGCGGCGATTGGGTAAATGCGTCAACGAATCGTAATTCGCTTCATACCAGATACTCTCTTCGTGTTTTTTCTTTTCGGTAATGTCAGAAAACAACGCCACCCGCCTGAACGGCTGCCCGTTATCATCATTGGTGGTGTTCACGGTCACCCAGTTGATATATTCTTCACCGGTTTTTTTAATGCCGCATATTTCACCGCGCCAGGAGCCTTTTTCTTCGAGGTCTTTGCGGATGCTGCTATAAAAGTCGCGATCATGTCTAGGTGAGCCAAAAGCCTCAGGATGATGCCCAATCACTTCGTCTGCGCTGTAGCCGGAGATGTTGGTAAAAGCAGGGTTAGTGGCAATGATCAAGCCGTCAATATCAAGCACCAGCATGGCTTCACTGGTATTCTTGAAAATAGAATCCGAGAGCCGCAGCTCTTCAGCCGCGCGGTGCCGCTCAATGGCGATCCTGGCCAGGTTGGAAAGATATTCCATTTGCTCAAGATCGCCTTGCGCAGGCGCTTTAGGCGCAGTGTGATAAATCGCGAAGGTGCCGATCACTTCATTATGGTCGACAATAATTGGCATAGACCAGCACGACGCCAAGCCAAACTGTGCAGCCAGCGCCTGGTAACCTTCCCACAGGGGATTGGTCTGGATGTTTTCAACAATCACGGGCTTGCCCCTGAATGCGGCCGTCCCGCAAGAACCGACACTGGGCCCCACCTTCAGATTTTCGATGGCATCGGTATAGCCCTTGGGCAAGCTTGGGGCAACGTAATTCTTAAGCACATTTGCGGATTTATCCAGCAGTAAAATGGAGCATAAGCGTTGCGGATTTTCTTCTTCTACCCCTTTGACAAGGTAGCCCAAAATACTCTTTAAAGGTGCATTGTGCGCCACCAGGTCCAACACATGGTTCTTGATCTGTTCGCGCTTTTCGGCACGCTTGCGGTCGACGATGGGCCGGACAATGGCACAGTTATACGCCTGGCCGTTGTACTCAATATAATTTGAGTTGATCTCCACCGGCAATAAACTGCCATCTTTTTTGCGATGCTGGGTTTCAAATGTTTGAGAACCCAAGGCTTTCAAGCTGGCAAAATGCGCGGCCCATGATTCAGCGGAATAGCGCTCATCAATATCCAAAATATTCAGCTGATAGACTTCTTGTTTGCTGTACCCGAGAGCCACATAGGCCGCTTCGTTGACATACACGAGATCGCCCGCAGGATTCAGCCAGGTAATCCAGTCTTGAACCTTATCGAGCGAGAAGCGTGAAAACAACTCAAAATCAGGAAAATCCTCACCTGTAGCCACTGGCATATCAATTCCTCCAAAAAGAATATCGACTGCTTGAATGTGTCTGCGTCCGCTTTAAAAACCTACATTGAATAGACCTCTTTTACAGCACTTCGTCTTTTACGGCGGTTAGTCTTTTACAGCCATTGGTCTTTTACATCCATTAGATAGATAACGGCAACATTGGCCACCTGTGTAGTGAACAATAACCTAATTGCCTGCGCATGTGAATTCCGACGCCGCTATCAGTCATGAACGGATGACCGCCATTCCTTTCCAGCGTTATGGTGAAGGCTGCAATGCCATTCTTTTTATTGTTTGAGGAGAATACATCATGAGCAAAATTATCATGCCGATCAGCGAGCAAGTGATGGTGATCACCGGCGCCTCGAGTGGCATAGGCCTGGCGACCGCTTATGCAGCAGCAGAGCAAGGCGCAAAACTGGTGCTGGTGGCCCGCAGCGAAGACGTTCTGGCGAAGGTGGTAGAGATCATCAATCAACATGGCGGCGAGGCCATTTACGTGGTGGCCGATGTGAGTCAGCAAGACGACATGGAAAGAGTGGCGCAGATAGCCATTGAGCGGTTTGGTAGTATAGACACCTGGGTTAATAATGCAGGCGTCTCCATCTATGGCCGTCTTGATGAAGTAAGCGACGAAGACCACCGCCGCCTGTTTGATATCAACTTTTGGGGCGTGGTGTACGGCTCACTGGCGGCCTTGCCACATTTGATCGACAGCGAAGGCACCCTGATTAACCTGGGCAGTGAAGTGTCTGAAGCGGT
>CAKZJM010000246.1 GCA_936943315.1 uncultured Methylophilus sp.
TTTTTAATTCATTAACCGCCGATAAACGCAGATTAACGCCGATATTACAAAGCAAACTTGTTTTGATGCTTGTTGAGTAATACATGGCAACACAAAGCAACTATCGGCGTGTATCAGCGTTTATCGGCGGTAAAAAAATTGATTGGTAATGTAACAACATGACAACTAAACAACCTTTATCTCATCTCGACTGGCTAGAAGCAGAAGCCATTCATATCCTGCGTGAAGTCGCTGGCCAATGCGCCAATCCTGTATTGCTATTCTCTGGCGGTAAAGATTCGCTGTGCATTTTGCGCCTGGCAGAAAAAGCGTTCCGCCCTGGCCGCTTCCCTTTCCCGCTCATGCACATCGACACGGGCCACAACTATCAGGAAGTGGTTAACTTCCGTGACCAGCGCGCGGCCGAACTGGGCGAACGCCTGATTGTGCGCTCTGTGGAAGACTCTATGAAACGCGGCACCGTTGTCTTGAAAACGCCGGATGAGCCGCGTAACAAGCACCAGTCTGTGACCTTGCTCGAAGCGATTGAAGAGTTTGGCTTTGATTGCTGCATTGGCGGTGCCCGCCGTGATGAAGAAAAAGCACGTGCCAAAGAGCGCATCATGAGCTTCCGTGACGAGTTTGGCCAATGGGATCCTAAAAACCAGCGCCCTGAACTGTGGAACCTGTATAACGCACGTGTACACAAGGGCGAGAATATCCGCGCCTTCCCGATCTCCAACTGGACAGAAATGGACGTCTGGCAATATATCGAGCGCGAAAAACTCGAATTGCCCAGCATTTATTTTGCCCATCAGCGTGACATCGTCATGCGTAACGGCGCCATTTTCCCGGTCAATGTGCCATTGACTTCTGGTGAGGTGATTAACCAGCCTAAAGCAGGCGAAGAAGTGATTAATATGCAAGTGCGTTTCCGTACTGTCGGTGATGTGACCTGCACCGCACCGGTGCTGTCTGACGCCGACGATGTCAGCAAGATTGTGGTAGAAACGGCCACCACCACCATTACCGAGCGTGGCGCAACCCGTCTGGACGATCAAACTTCCGAGGCTTCGATGGAGCAGCGTAAGAAAGAAGGTTACTTTTAATATGACAACACAACACAACGACTCATTGCTGCGCTTTATGACTTGCGGCAGCGTGGATGATGGCAAAAGTACCTTGATTGGCCGTTTGCTTTACGACACCAAAACCATTCTGGCCGATACGCTCAACAATATTGCCCGTACCTCACAAAAGCGC
>CAKZJM010000247.1 GCA_936943315.1 uncultured Methylophilus sp.
CAGCTCTCGGTATCCACCCCGACTTCACGCTGCGTCACAATACAGTTTTTGTGTCCATGAATAAATTCGACCGGGTCTTCAATCGTAATAATATGGCCGTAACTGCTTTCGTTGCGGTGACCCAGCATAGCCGCCATGGAGGTCGACTTACCGGAACCGGTGCCACCCACAAAAATGATCAGGCCGCGCTTCGCCATCACCACATCCTTGAGAATCGGTGGCAATTTGAGGTCATCAAATTTGGGGATATTGGTATTAATCACCCGGAACACCAGGCCAACGGCGCTACGCTGGATAAAAGCATTGACGCGGAAGCGGCCGACGGAAGGCATGCTGATGGCAAAATTACACTCCAGCGTCTCCTTGAACTCCTGCGCCTGTTTATCGTTCATGACGGTACGCGCGATTTCTGCCGTTTGCTGGGTATTCAGCGTTTGCGGCGATACAGGCGTCAGCTTGCCATCTATCTTCATCGCTGGCGGAAAACCTGCAGTGATAAACAAGTCAGACGCCTTGCGCGTGATCATGAGCTTGAGCAAGTCATTGACGAATTTTTCCGTCTGGGCGTGATCGCCCACGGTTTGCGTACTGTCCATAGGGTTAGCCGAGGATAGCGTCACGGTTGGCGGCCTTGGTGCGTGCTTCAGCAGCACTGATCACATTGCGTTTCACCAGATCTTGCAGGTTCTGGTCCAGGGTTTGCATACCCATGCTCTGCCCGGTCTGGATGGCTGAATACATCTGCGCAATCTTGTTTTCCCGGATCAGGTTACGGATAGCCGGGGTGCCCATCATGATTTCATGCGCAGCGACACGCCCTTGCTCGTCTTTGGTTTTACACAGGGTTTGTGAAATCACAGCGCGCAAAGATTCAGACAACATGGAGCGTACCATTTCTTTTTCGGCAGCCGGAAACACGTCTACCACCCGATCTATCGTTTTGGCAGCGGAGCTGGTATGCAAGGTGCCGAACACCAGGTGACCGGTTTCCGCCGCGGTAAGCGCCAGCCGGATCGTTTCGAGGTCACGCATCTCACCCACCAGGATCACGTCCGGGTCTTCACGCAAGGCTGAACGCAGCGCATTTTCAAAAGATTGCGTATGTGGCCCGACTTCGCGCTGGTTAATCAATGACTTTTTCGAGGTATGCACAAATTCGATCGGGTCTTCCACGGTCAGCACATGCGACATCTGCGTTTCATTGATGTAGTCGATCATCGCGGCCAGTGTGGTCGACTTACCGGAGCCGGTAGGGCCGGTCACCAGCACAATGCCTCGTGGCGTATCGGCAATGTCTTTAAAGACCTTGGGCGCATTGAGTTCATCCAGCGTCAGTACTTTGCTTGGAATGGTACGGAATACTGCACCGGCGCCGCGTTGCTGATTAAACGCATTGACCCGGAAACGCGCCAGGTCAGGAATCTCAAATGAGAAATCGCATTCCAGCGTTTCTTCATAGACCTTGCGCTGGCTGTCGTTCATGATGTCATACAGCATGCGGTGCACTTCGGCATGCTCCATGGCAGGCAAATTGATTTTGCGTACATCACCATGCACACGGATCATCGGTGGCAGACCAGAGGATAAGTGTAAGTCCGAGGCTTTGTTTTTGACTGAAAATGCCAATAAATCTGAAATATCCACAATCGACTCCAGTGATTATTTATATAATGTTGCTTTCGTTTTTTTATATCTTGAGTGTTTAACCACTTGCTTTTGCCACACCGTCGCCATGACCGCTATTTCTGACAACCTTGCTTTAATCAGCCAGCAAATTGCTGATGCACAAAACCGTTTTCATGCGGCACAATCAGTCACACTCTGCGCAGTCAGCAAAGCGCAATCTGCTGAAGCTATCCGTGCTGCCTACCAAGCCGGTCAAACCGTGTTTGGCGAAAACTACTTGCAAGAAGCGCTGACCAAACAGGCGCTACTCCAAGACTGTGCAATAGCATGGCACTTTATCGGCCCGATTCAAAGCAATAAAACACAGCCAATTGCCCGTCATTTCGACTGGGTACATTCAGTGGACCGCCTCAAAATTGCGCAACGGCTATCAGATGCGCGGCCTTCAGAAGCGGCACCGCTGAATATTTGCCTGCAAGTGAACATTAGCGAAGAGGCAAGCAAAAGTGGTGCCAGTGGGCAGGAAGTATTGGAACTCGCCTTAAATATCAAACAGTTGCCGCGCCTGCAACTGCGCGGCTTGATGGCGATTCCGGCCCCAAGCAGGGATTTTGAGCAACAGCGTGACCAATTTCGGCAGGTACGTGCGCTGTTTGATCAATTGAACAGCCATGGCCTGCAACTGGATACCTTATCCATGGGCATGAGCGGTGATTTTGCCGCCGCGATTGCCGAAGGGGCCACGCTGGTGCGTGTCGGCTCGGCTATTTTTGGCGCACGTCCGCCCAAACCTCAACCAGATTCAGCGACAGAAGGAAATTAAAGACATGCAATCACTTTCAGCCACACGCATCGCGTTTATTGGCGGCGGCAATATGGCGCAGGCGCTTATGATAGGCTTGCAGCAGCGCGCCTTTGCCATGCACAACATCACCGTGATAGACCCGGATACCGCCAAGCACGAGCACTTGCAGGGGACGCTAGGCGTCAACACCAGCGCCAGCCTGGATGCACACTCGCTAGCTGCCGATGTGATTGTTTTGGCAGTCAAACCGCAGCAGTTACAAAGCGTGGCACAAGCACTGACACCTTTTCTGCAAGCACAATTACTGATTTCAGTAGCGGCCGGCATACGCACCACTGACTTGAGCCGCTGGTTAGGCGGTTACCAAACGATGGTCCGCACCATGCCTAACACGCCCGCGCAAATCCAGGCCGGAATCACCGGGGCGTATGCCCTGGCAGCCGTGTCTGCGGCACAACGCACACTGGCAGATTCACTGTTGCAAGCTGCTGGAGAAGTAGTCTGGCTGGACGATGAAGCGCAACTGGATGCGGTCACCGCGATTTCTGGCAGCGGCCCGGCCTATGTGTTTTTGATGATTGAAGCGCTGACGGCCGCAGGTGTGGCCTTGGGCCTGACGGAAGAACAGTCACTCAAACTCAGCCTGGCCACCTTTAAAGGAGCCAGCCTGCTGGCCGCAGGCAGTTCCACGCCTGTCTCCACCCTGCGTGAACAAGTTACCTCTAAAGGCGGCACCACCGAGCAAGGCCTGCTCAGTATGCGCCAACACGATATTCATGGCATGATGCAACATGCAGCCGAGCAAGCTGCACGTCGCGCCAAAGAACTCGGCGATCAATTGGGAGCCCAAGCATAATGCTGCAAAACATGACCACCTTTTTACTGAATGCCGCGTTTGGCATTCTCACCTTTCTGCTGGTACTGCGTTTTTTAATGCAGTGGACACGCACCTCGTTCCAGAATCCGCTGGGTCAGATGACCATGGCACTCACTGACTTTATGGTGAAACCGGCACGTAAAATCATCCGTCCGGTCAGGCAATGGGATCTCTCGACCTTGTTGCTGGCCGTGTTCATGCAAATCGTGTTATTTGCACTGTTAACCCTCATCGCAGGCGCCCCCGTTTCGCCGCTGTTCTGGGTCTGGCAGGCCGTGTTTGGAGTGCTGGGGCAAATGGTAGATGTATTTTTCTACGCGATTTTGCTGATGGCAATATTAAGCTGGGTGAACCCTTACAGCCCGATTTATGGCGTGTTGAATCAGCTCTCTTCACCCATTCTTGATCCGTTGCGCCGTGTATTGCCTGCGATTCAAGGCTTTGATTTTTCAGCGCTGGTAGCGCTACTTTTGTTGCAGATGATCAGCCGTATTGTATTGCCCGGCCTGGCAATGGGGATTGTTTAAGAAATTGGGCAAGACATTGCCCAATTTCTAGATCTACACAATTTTAGATCCACACAATATCAAACTCTTCCCGCCCATACTGGGTATCTGGGTGTATCGATACTGGCTTTTTAATAAAGTCTGACAGGTTAGCCAAGCTTTGTGACTCTTCATCGCCCAGCATATTAATCACTTCGGGTGAGGCCAGGATTTTAAAAGCCTTGGCATTTTTAAACTGCTTGGACTCACGCAACAACTCGCGCATGATTTCATAGCAGATGGTTTGGGCGGTTTTTAATTCGCCACGGCCCTGACACACCTCGCACGATTCGCACAGCAAATGCGCCAGGCTTTCTCGGGTACGTTTGCGTGTCAGCTCTACCAGGCCCAAGGCCGAAAACCCATTCACATTGATGCGGGCCCGGTCCAGCGTCACCGCCTTACGCAACTCATCCAGCACCGATTCACGCTGCGAGTCCTCGTCCATATCAATGAAGTCGATGATGATAATGCCACCCAGGTTGCGCAGACGCAGCTGGCGGGCAATCGCTTGTGCCGCTTCAAGATTGGTTTTAAAAATCGTATCCGACAGGTTTTTGCCGCTGACAAAGCTGCCGGTATTCACGTCTACCGTGGTCAACGCTTCGGTCTGGTCAAAAATCAGATAGCCGCCAGACTTCAGCTCAACCTTACGCGCCAGCGCTTTTTCTATCTCGTTTTCAATATCGTAAAATTCAAACAACGCGCGCTCACCCTTGTAATGGGTCAGCGGTTTTACAGCATGAGAGACGTACAGCTCGGCAAACTCTTTTAGGCGCTCAAACATCTCGCGCGAATCGACACGGATGCTGGTCGTTTCAGTACACACCACATCGCGCAAAATCCGGCGCGGCAGGCTCAGGTCATAAAAAATCAGCGACCGCTCCCCCACCTTGGTGCTTTCCGTCTGAATCTTGCTCCAAACCTTGCGCAAGTATTCAATATCGGCGAGCAGCTCTTCATCGGTGGCATTTTCCGACATGGTGCGGATAATGTAACCACCCTCGCGCTCTTCCGGCAGCAAGCCCAGCAAGCGGTTACGCAAGAATTCGCGTTCCTCCTCGATATCAATCCGCTGCGAAACGCCGATATGTTTCTGGTAAGGCAAATACACCAAAAAGCGCCCGGCAATACTGATTTCAGTCGTCAGGCGCGCGCCTTTGGTGCCAATGGCTTCTTTAATCACCTGCACAATGATGGACTGCCCTTCGTGCAACACCTCCTGAATCGGGCGCTCTTTCTTGATATCGCCTTCTTCGGCATGGCATTCCATGATATCTGCCGCATGCAGAAAAGCCGCGCGCTGCAAACCTATCTCAACAAAGGCCGATTGCATCCCGGGCAACACGCGCACCACGGTGCCACGATAGATGTTGCCGACAATGCCGAGAGAAGAAGCCCGCTCAATATGCAGCTCTTGTACAACGCCCTGCTCCAGAATCGCCACGCGTGTTTCCTGCGGGGTGACGTTAATCAATACTTCCTGTGCCAATGACATGTTGCTTTACCTGATCTCTATCATTCTGTTTGATGCAAAGTTTACCATGCGTGCAGCAACTGCGCCGTTTCATGCAGCGGCAAGCCCATCACGCCACTGTAACTGCCGTCTATCCGCTTAATCCAGGCGCCAGCGCGCCCCTGTATGCCATAGGCACCGGCTTTGTCCATGGGTTCACCCGAAGCAATATAATCCTGCAACACTGCCAAAGGCACCTGCATCATTTCAACCTCGGTCGTATTCAGCAGGCAGCGCACTTCGCCAGCCTGATACACGGCCACCGCCGTATGCACCAAGTGTACACTGCCACTCAGGCGTGACAACATATCCAAGGCTTCACTGGCATCGGCGGGCTTGCCCAGAATGTTCTGACCCAAGGCCACTGTGGTATCTGCCGCGAGAATCGGCAAGCCTTTAGCGGCATGCGCCTCGGCAATCGCCATGGCTTTGGCAGCGGCCAGCCGTTGTACATACAGGGCGGGATCCTCTCCCGGCAAACAGGATTCATCGATATCCGCAGGCAGGATGTCACATTGCACGCCTAACTGCGCCAATAGCTCCACCCGGCGCGGGCTGCGTGAAGCCAATATTATTTTGCGTTGTTGCATATTCTTTATCGCGATGCTGATTTCAACCTAGACCGACAAGGTAACACAAACACACGGAATTTTGCGTTAAGGAAGTCCAACTTGCGCTAACAGGCCTCTGGTGCATTGTGTACAATAAGCCTTCGCTTTATTTTCTAACCGACTACCCGCATGAATGCCATCGAACACCTTCTGCAGCGCGCAGAGCAACTGATCTCACGCCTGGAAACTTTGCTACCCGCACCACTGGCCGAGCCAAACTGGCAAGCGGTCGCCTGGCGCTGGGTCAAACAGGGCAGCCAGCGGCAATTGCAAGCGGTAGAACACCCGCACCATGTGCTGCTGGAAGATATCCGCTTTATTGACCGGCAAAAAACCGAAGTGGTGCGCAATACCCGCCAGTTTCTGCAAGGCTTGCCTGCCAACCATGTCTTGTTGACAGGTGCACGGGGCACTGGAAAATCATCACTGGTTAAAGCGGTGCTCAATGCCTACGCCGCCGAAGGGTTACGCTTGATCGAGGTTGAAAAACAGGACCTCACCGACCTGCCGCAGATCACCCAACTCCTCCGCCAGCGGCCTGAAAAATTTATTATCTTTTGCGACGACCTCACGTTTGAAGCGAATGATATGGGCTACAAAGCCCTCAAAGTGGTTCTCGACGGCTCGATTGAGCATGCTTCAGACAATGTGCTGGTCTACGCTACCTCCAACCGCAAAAACCTGATGCCGGAATACATGGCAGACAACCAGCCGATTGTCGACAAAGGCGAAATTCGCCAAAACGACACCATAGACGAAAAGACTTCCCTGGCCGAGCGTTTTGGCCTATGGCTCTCGTTTTACAGTTTTGACCAGGACGAATACCTCAGCATCGCCGAACACTGGCTGCAAACCTTCGGCATCCCCATGGATGAAGCGGCACGACATGCCGCCTTGCAGTTTTACCACACGCGTGGCGCCCGCAGTGGCCGCGTGGCTTACCAGTTTGCCAAAGACTATGCTGGCCAGCTGCAACTGAAATCCTGACGCCATGACCAAACTCGTCCAAGTCGCGGTTGCCATCCTCATGCAACCCAATGGTGAATACCTGCTCGCCAGCCGCCCCAATGGCAAAGGCTGGGCAGGCTGGTGGGAGTTTCCCGGTGGCAAGCTAGAAGCAGGCGAAAGTGCTGAGCACGCCTTGATCCGCGAATCGCAGGAAGAACTCGGCATCACACCCACGCACATCCAGCCATGGATTAAACGCCGCTACGACTACCCCGCCACCCACGACGCCGAAGCCAAAACCGTGCTACTGCAATTCTTTTTTGTCTACGCATGGCAAGGTGAATTACAAGCACGGGAAGGCCAGCAATTTGCCTGGCAACATCCGCGTAAACTCAACGTCAGCCCGGTGTTGCCTGCCAATGCCCCGATTATGCAAGCACTCAGCCTGCCGCCTGTCTACGCGATCAGCAATGTGCAAGAAATGGGTGAACACGCATTCTTGCAAGCGTTAAAGAAACAACTCGACCAAGGCCTGCAATTACTGCAAATACGAGAGTCACACCTGGATGAAAAAGCACTCGCTCAATTAAGCGAGCAGGTATTACAGCTATGCGCACCGTATGACTGCCGCTGCTTACTCAATGGCATCCCCGAACAAGCATTACAACTTGGTTACCAGGGCGTGCATTTAAACAGCCAACGCCTGCTAGCCCTGACACAAAAACCGGATCACTTATTAGTAGGCGCCTCTTGTCACAACCGCGCGGAATTGGAGCAAGCACAATCACTACAACTAGACTTCGCCCTACTCTCGCCCGTGTTGCCGACGAAAAGTCATCCAGAAGCAAGCGGAATGGGATGGGAAAAGTTTGGAGAAACGCTTAGTGGACTGGAAATCCCGGTATACGGTTTAGGCGGCATGCAACCAGAACACCTACCACAGGCGCTCGCTGCGGGTGCGCGCGGTATTGCCATGCAACGGGCATGCTGGAATTAACCTAAATCATGTATAAAGACGATTCATATGAATACTCAAGCAAACAATCCATTACATGCCATCACGCTTGAGAAAATCGTTGTTGCGCTGGTAGATCATTACGGCTGGGACAAACTTGCGCAGAAGGTGAATATCAACTGCTTTAAAAGCGATCCTTCGGTGAAGTCTAGCTTGAAGTTTTTACGCAAAACGCCGTGGGCGAGAACAGAGGTTGAAAATTTGTATCTGGCGACTTTTGCTAAACATCGTGATTGACAGCGAGTGACCGATTAACCGTCTACAGGGAGTTGAATCAGGGAGCGGCTTTTACTGGCATGGTGATGAACTGGTCTGTGATCTTGCCTTGTTTGTCTTTAAAGCACAGCCTGAACTTCACCTGCTCGCCAGCTTTAAACGGCGCGGGCAATTCAAACAACATCAAGTGCAGCCCACCAGGGGCTAGTTTCACCGGCTTACCGGCAGGGACAGGCAGTTCTTCCATACTGCGCATTTTCATGATGCCGTTTTGCATGGTCATGCTATGCATTTCTACGCTGCCAGCACGCTCTGTTTCGACGTAGACCAAGGTCACATCTTGCGCACTGGATAAGGTGATGTAAGCGGCGCCGACCGATTGTCCAGGGTTGGAGACACGCACCCAGGCATCGGTCAGTTTGACTTCTGCCTGGGCGATGCCCAGCCAGCCGGCGAGGCAAACAACACTGATAAAGCGCAATAAAGAATGTGTGTTTTTAAGCATGGCTGATGATCCAGGTGAGCCTATTCAGGCTCATACAAGTCAGGGGGAGTGCTATCGGGAATACGGAATTTCTCAGTGGCCCAATCACCGAGGTCTACCAGTTTGCAACGCTCGCTGCAAAATGGCCGGTATGGATTCGCGGTAGAGTACTCCGTGGTTTCACCGCAAGAGGGACAAGCCACCTTGCGCACTTTGGTAGCAGGCTGTGTCAATTGTGGCCTGCTCCGGTAAAGTTACAGATAATCATCTTGAACGAAATGTCTTGCTCGCAACCCTTGGGCCGCTGCACAAAATCCAGTTTCTGGAAACGGATGTTGATGGCATATTTGTTGGCACTCACCTCAGGAAAACATTCGTCGTGATCTATCTCGATCCGCAACAATTGCGCCGGTTTATGGCCTGATAACTGCTGCTGGTAAGCACCGTGGTGAGCGACCAGTGATAATACCTGGCCGCTTCCGCGCAACAATTGCAGAATCATGCGGATAGCCTCATACATAGGCATCAATTTGACGAGCCATTGGTCAAAGTCGCTCTTGCGACGTTCTGCACCGAGGTATAGCCAATGCCGGTAGGAGGGCAAGTCAAACTCGCAGACCCCGCCGGGGATACTGGTGCGCTGCTTGACGCTCATGAGCCAGTCGTTATCGCGCAATGACTGTCCAAGCTTTTGATGGTCAGAGCGTAATGCGGTTGCGCAACGATCAAGGCTGGACAGGGTGCTGGCCAGTGCTTGTTGGTCGATATTGGGATTATTTTGCAGGAAAGAAAGTTGCACTTTGTGCCTGTCCAGCTCTTGCAGCAGGTCAACTTTTAGATCCCCGCGGTCAATCAGGTCAAGGACTTGCAACATGGAAATCAGCGCCACATGATGACTGATTTCATGCCCAATCTCAATGTGGTGCAGCATTTTGAAGAACAAATCTTCCAGGCGGAGATAAGTTCTGATGCGCTCGTTAAATGGAAACTCGTAGCTCGACACGGCAGCCTTTTCTGTCAGCTGATACTTGAAAAGTATGCAATAAAAGCCTGATTATGAAACCCTTTTCATTCACTGGCAAGTTTTAGAGAAATTTTTATGAAACTCTAGCACTTTTTCCTGCAATTTATCTAATGTCTGATCGTTTGTAATGACCGAATCGGCGATGGTTAAACGCTCTTCACGGCTACTTTGCGCGGAGATCATGGCTTGCGCCATGGTTTCAGATAACTGGCTACGTTGCACCACCCGCGTCAATTGCGTCTGCTCATCGCAATCAACCACCAGCACGTGGTCAACGCTGTGCCAATCATCGCGGCTTTCTACCAGTAGCGGAATCGCCAGGACCACATAGTCATGCGCCGAATTGCGCTCGATCTGGCGCATGGCTTCAGCGCGGATCGCAGGATGCATGATCTGGTTCAGTTGGTCCAGGGCATCCGGCTCGGCAAATACCAGCTCGCGCAGCCTGGCGCGGTTTAATCTGCCATCTGCTTCAAACATCTCATCGCCAAACGTTGCCCGTACGGCATGCATGGCGGCACTGCCGGGGGCGCTCATCTCATGTGCGATCTGGTCGAGATCTACCACTGGGACGCCCAAAGCAGTAAAGCACTTGCACACCTCGGTTTTACCGCTGCCTATGCCGCCAGTGACGGCTACCAGTTTGCTCATGGCACCAGATAATAAGCGGCCAGGGATTGGCCATAGAATAAGGCCGCAATGCCACCCAAAGCCAGGAACGGACCAAAGGGGATGGCTGTTTGCCGGGTTTTACCTTTGAGCAAGATCAAGCCTATGCCAATAACGCTGCCAACGACAGAACTTAGTAAAATCACAGCCGGAAGCAATTGCCAGCCAAACCAGGCACCAATCGCAGCCAGAAGTTTGAAGTCGCCATACCCCATGCCCTCTTTGCCGGTGACCAGTTTAAAGAGCCAATAAACGGACCACAACACCAGGTAACCCGCCATGGCGCCCACCACGGCTGAAGTGAGATCGGTAAAACCGTACTTGATATTCAATAATAGCCCCAGCCACAACAAGGGCAATGTAATGTCATCTGGCAGCAACTGGGTATCAAAGTCGATAAAGGTCAGCGCCACCAGTGCAAACACAAACACCAGGGCAAATACAGTGAGCATGCTGTATCCGTATTGAACGCCAACCGCCAGTGACAACAAGCCAGTCAGCATCTCAACCAGCGGATAACGGATAGAAATGGGCGTCTTACAAGCCTTGCAACGGCCGCGCAGAAACAGGTAACTGATGACGGGGATATTTTCAATTGCCGTGATCTGGTGCCCACAATGCGGACATGCAGAGCGTGGCACCACCAGGTTATATTTAGGGAGTTCAGGTGCAGCTTGGCCTTGCAAGTCCAGGCAGCTGGCCTGCCACTCGCGCTCCATCATTTTGGGCAGCCGGTGGATCACCACATTGAGAAAACTGCCCACCACCAAACCAAATACCAGACAAACGGTTTGCAAGAAATGTGGCTGCGTGCGTAATAAGCTTAAAACAGGCTCAAGGATTTCTGACATGATACCGATAACAAAGTTAAGGTTGCTGCATGATCTCATCGTTAATGCAAGTAAGCAAGGCTAAAAGACCGCAAAACCCGTTTAAAAGCTGCTTTTTCCGTCTTGAAAACCACTTGCCTGTCACCATTTATGTGTAAGATGGGAATAGCACTCCAGCCGAGTGACTTCGCATCAATTTTCAAGTGAAGGAAGTTGCCTATGTCTGACCAAATCAAATTTACGCCACCGACTGAAGTCGAATTAAACCAGGTTGAGCATCCTGCCTGGGATGAGCCCGTGATTTGCCGTGTAGAAGTCGACTTACCCGGATGGCTGACCAAACTGACCGGACAATCACATTGGGAGGTTTACAGCGAAGAAGAAGAGGAAAACTGCATCAGCTTTGCCATGCGCTCTTCACACACGGGTAGCCTGCACAAAGCGGCGACTGCCAAAAAAGTCGATGACGATATGCAAGCCGAAGTCACGCTTTATCATAACGGCTACGCGGTGGTGGATGTAGACGGGAAGTCATTGTTTGACGGTGCGCTGACCAACGCCACCAATGATTGCGCCCGCTTGAGTTACTACCATATGAGCGGTGAGCCCATCGCGCTGAACTGATCTATCTCAGCCTGCCAGATGATGGCAGGCTGCCTCATTACTGCTGGCGATTGACTGAAAAATGTGCCAAATCCAGCAGGGCCTGTTTCGCAGGCGTCTGCGCAAATACAGACAAGGCTTCACAAGCCAGGTTAGCCTCTTTTTCTGCCACATCTCGCACGTAATCAAATGCTTTGACGGCATGCAGAATTTCCAGCACATTATCCAGTTGCGTTACCTGCCCTTCCAGCAAGGCTTGCTTAACTAAATCGGCCTGCGCAGCCGGCGCCTGTTGAATGGCATACAGCATGGGCAAGGTCACTTTACCTTCTGCCAGATCGTTGCCCAGGGTCTTGCCGATTTTTTCACTTTCACCCGTTAAATCCAGCACATCATCCACGAGTTGGAATGCAGTACCCAAATGCATGCCATAGGTCGCCAAGGCCTCTTCTTGCTCAGCATTGGCCTGGCATTGCACTGCGCCTAAGCGCGTTGCAGCTTCAAACAGCTTAGCGGTTTTAAAGTGGATCACTTGCAAATAGTCCTGCTCGCTCACGCCAATATTGCGCACATTGAGCAACTGCAGCACTTCACCTTCAGAAATGACATTGGTGGCATCGGCCAGAATTTCCATTACCCGCATGGTCTGCAACTTGACCATCATCTGGAATGCACGCGAATACAGAAAGTCACCCACCAGCACACTGGCAGGGTTTCCGTACACATGATTTGCAGTGGATTTACCACGGCGCAGCTCTGAAGCATCGACGACATCGTCATGTAACAGTGTTGCCGTGTGAATAAACTCGATAATCGCCGCCAGTTGATGATGTGCCACAGACACGCCACCCGCTAGGTCTCCCGCCATCAATACCAAGGCGGGACGCAAACGCTTGCCTCCACTATGGATGATGTATTCTGAAATCTGATTTATCAGCGGAACTTGTGAAGATAATGACTGGCGGATGACTTCATCCACCTGCTGCATATCACTAGCAATACGCGACAAACAAGCATTGAGAGACACTGAAATACCATGCATTGATTAAAACTGAAGCATACCATATCTGCACATCCTCCCGCCACGCCATCTATGGCTTGCAATCACAGTCGAGAGACCCTAATCATTTTCGCAGGGGTTGTTTTTTGGTTAATAGAAGTTTACATTTACATTGTTTGGTTTTTCTTGATGTTTCTTTTCAAAGAGAACCGGACCGATTATCTTCGGATAATTCGACCTACGAGCGAGTAGGAAATTTACTTTTAAAAACGTTTTAGGAGATTAGTAATGGCTATTCAAGAATTGAACCGTGTAGAAGTAGAAGCTGTTTCTGGTGGCGCTGTCGTCAACGTATCAGGAACTGTAGGTTCCTTGTTAGACGGCGTATCCGGCTTGTTAGGCGGCGTATTAACAGGCACTAAGGTGATTGTTGGTGCAGTTGGCAGCTTTCTGACAGGCTTGCCCGTCGTTGGCCCAGTTGTCGGCTCCGTACTCGGTTCCGTTGGTGGCGTCGTTTCACTCTAATTAACGCACCAAAATATATCCCGCGAAAGCGGGATCATCAAAGCATTGGATGGCGTGGCGCTGCCATTGCCATTCATTGGCAGATTTATTCGCCACCCGATCTATCTGTTAATCAGCCGATTGAGGTGCGCAAAAGAAAAAACCGATTAAGCTTTTACACTTAATCGGTTTTTTTATTTGGCGCGCCCGGAGCGATTCGAACGCCCGACCCTTTGGTTCGTAGCCAAATACTCTATCCAACTGAGCTACGGGCGCCAAGGTTTGTTGCAATGCAACAAAAACAGCATTATAACACTATTTTAAGCTTTGTGGCGGTGCTAAATGACATTCAGCAACCAGTTAACCAAAAACGAATCCCGCGCACAGCGAGGTTTTTGGC
>CAKZJM010000248.1 GCA_936943315.1 uncultured Methylophilus sp.
ACATCCATCGGTTCACCCGCCATGCCATCGAGCTCAACCACAGAGCCTTGCGCCAATTGCAGCAGATTTTTGATCGAAATTTTGGTACGGCCTAACTCAACGGTTAATTGCACCGGGATATCCAAAATGAAATCGATATCATTTTGAGTGCCTTGCATTTTATTGCTTGCACTGAACTCATTAAAGACAGCGGCCTTGCCAGGCGGTTCTTGGATCGCCGCTGATTCAGTTTTGGCCTGCTCGGCCATGGCTGCACCCCAGTCATCCTCTGAAATCGTCTGCACATCACTGTTATCAGACACGCCCATTGCAGCCATTGCTGCATCCATATCATCTGCACTTGCGGCAGTGGCGGGGTCCATAGCCATTATGACTCTCCTTGTAATTGCTCTTGACTACCGTCAGCGCGAATTAACTTTTCAACCTTAAGGGCATATTGCCCGTTAAATACACCATAACGACATTCCATCACAGGAATATTGTCAATTTGGCCTTCTATCGTGTCGCTAATACTAATCGGCAACACATCGCCTTCTTTCAGCTCCAGCAAATCTGCCACCGTCATTTTGCGCGTTGCCAGATTTGCCACGATTTCCACTTCTGCAGCCTGAATCTGTTGCGTCATTAATTTGACCCAGCGCTTGTCGCCCCCGAGGTTTTCACCTTGCAGTGGTGAGGTCAGCAGATCCTTGATCGGCTCCACCATGGAATATGGCACGCAAAAGTGCATTTCACCGCTATTGGGACCTAACTCAATGTTAAAGGTGATCGCGACAACCACCTCGTTTGGCGTGGCAATATTGGCAAACTGCGTGTTCATTTCAGAGCGCAGGTATTCAAATTTGACCGGATACACCGGCGCCCAGGATTTTTCGTATGCCTCAAACATGATGTTGAGGATGCGCTGGATAATGCGTTGTTCAGTGGCGGTAAAATCGCGGCCTTCTACACGGGTGTGAAAACGGCCATCACCGCCAAACATATTGTCTACCACCAGAAACACCAGGGTAGGATCAAGCACAAGCACCCCTGTGCCGCGCAAGGGATTCATATGAATCAGGTTCAGGTTGGTCGGTACGACCAGATTACGGATAAAGTCGGTATATTTGATAATCCTCACCGGCCCCACCGAGACTTCTACCGTAC
Source organism: uncultured Methylophilus sp. (assembly GCA_936943315.1). Taxonomy (GTDB): domain Bacteria; phylum Pseudomonadota; class Gammaproteobacteria; order Burkholderiales; family Methylophilaceae; genus Methylophilus. Next base: position 1,147 of record CAKZJM010000248.1, read on the forward strand.
GGCGCAGAAAATTAAACAGCTCTACCCGCAGTAACCGCGCATAGCGTTCATTGATCATTTCCAGCGTGGCCATCCGGCCACGTACAATCCGCTCCTGGGTGGCCAGGTTATAGTTGCGAACGCCAGACTCGTCTTTGCTGGACGAATCACTATCGTCGTCGCCCTCTACACCTTTGAGCAACGCATCAATTTCGTCTTGTGATAGAAACTTGTCAGCTGACATGATGATTCACTTTAAACCACGGGGTTCTTAACGTTACTGGATCACAAATGAGGTAAACAATACCTGGGTCACTTTGACTGGCTTGCCATGGGCGGCCAGAGGCTTTTTCAGCTCTGCCAGCAACTCTTCACTGAGTTGTGTTTTCCCTTCAGGGGTTGAAATGTCAGACGCTTTTTTGCTGGTCAGCAGTAACAAGACCCGGTTACGCAAGGCTGGCATTTGCGCCTTCATTTTTTCTGCCAGCTCGGCACCTTTCACTTCCATGGTCAAATCGAGCTGCAAGAACTTTTCATCCGGGTCAGGCAGCAAGTTGACGGTAAATGTTTCAAATGGCACATAGGTGAGCGCAGTTTTAGGGTCAGCATGGCCGCCAGACTCTTCTTCTGCAGCCGCTTCCTCTTCACCTGCTTCTTCGCTAACGGCCTCATCGCCTTCAGCTTTTTCGCCTTTTTCAGCCTTATCGCCATGCTTGTCTTTGGCTTGATGTGCCTCTGGTTTTTTCATCAGGAAAAATGCAGCAGCGCCGCCGCCGACAGCCAGTGCCAGCACAACGGCCAGTATCACAATCAGTTTTTTCTTGGACTTGGGCGCCGCTTCTGCCGCGCCTTCTGCTTTCGCTGGTTCTTGAGCCATGACACAACCCTTTCTTACATGAAACTTTAAGTGTTTATGATGTCATTATGCGCAAAACGACGCGCTTGAGATTGACGGATAAAAGGGTTAAATGGGTGCTTAATCTGGATTTGCGTCAGGTCGGCATGCCAGGGCTGGCCGACCTGTCAGGGCTTAGACAAAGGTATCGACCAGGCCGCGGGCCACTGTCGTTTTAATGGCTGTTTGCGGGATAGCAACGGCGTCACCTTCCGCTGCGCTTGCTAAAGACTGGCCACCCGGGCGGGAGGTTTGCTGTTCAAAATGTTGCTGCGCCTGCTGGCCATCCCCCACAAAGGTTTGTCCAAGCTGCAAGCCTTGAGATTCCATGCGGTCACGCAAATCTTGCATGCCATCTTCCAAGGCCTGGCGCACTAAGGGATTATCGGTAATAAAACTGGTGTTCACGGACTGGTTATCTACCTTGAGCACCACCTGGATCGGACCCAGGTCTGGTGGGGACAAGGTCAGGCTGGCCACTTCATCACCACTGCTCACCATATTCATCACATGCTGATTCATGGCGGTTTGCCAGCGCTCATTGCCAAACGGGGCCGCAATTTGCGACATCACCACATTGCTGGCCTGGTTAACACCCGCAGCGCTCAGCCACTGGCTATTAGATAACGCCTGGGCGGTTGGCTGTGAGGCCACATTCAATAGATCAGCCTGCGCATCTGCTCCGCGCATCTCACCAAAGGCAGTTGCAACACGCCCCGCATCCTGGCTATTTTCGGTCATCAATCTGGCATTGACCATGGTTTCAGTCAACCCGCTGGGCTCTTTACCGGCAGCAGCCTGTGTGGTATCCGACAACAGCTGCTTGAAGTCTATATCTTTACCCTCTTCACCTTTGCTATCTTGCGCGCCTGAGGCCGCAACTTGGCCAGTGGCTACTGGCGTTGCGGTGGTTTTCGTCATGGCCTCATTATCCAGTGGCAACACATTTTCTGTGCTGACTGGCAATAATGGCTTATCAGTAGAAGTGACTTTACCACTGTCTACGGCGATATCAGTGGCTACCGAGGCTTTCGGTTGGGAATCCGTGGTTGCCGCGGGTCGCATGGCAATCATGGTTTGCATCCAGGGTGAAATGCCTGCCGGGGGCTGGTCATTGGCTGCGGCCATTTCTGCCAGCATCCTTTTTTTGCGCTCTTGCGGCGTTTCGTTGACCACAGGCTCTTTGGTAACCACATTGGCCGCTTCTGCCTGTGATTGATCAGTTTCAGCGCTGGAAGGTGATTCCGCTGTTTTTTGTTCATCCTGTTGACTGGAGGCGGCTTTGGCACTGCCATCATCAGATTTCACGGTATTGTTATTGCCCGCAGGATGGGAAGGCGGTGTTTTGTCGGCTGCGGCAGGCTTGGGCGCCTCCGCTTTGCTCGCCACCGGGATCGCCGGTTTGCTGCTTTGCTGCATTTGCTTGCGCAATGCCTGCGCAAACTCATCAGACCCACTGGCCTGAGATTCTTGCGAGACTTGATTAGCTGAAGCCGTTTTAACGGCATCTGCGCCCATATTCAGTAAAGTTGCAGAATTTAAAAACGCCATTTGGCTCTCCCGGACTGCTTCCTGTTACAGACGTGTACGCTTGGCACGACTGGCAAACTCATCCATCATTTTCTGGTCACGCTTGCTTTCTGCTTTTGCCTGCAATATTTCCGCACGGGTAATCAGCACTTCATACGATTTTTGCTTGCGCTGTTTTTCCTGCAAAAGCTGTCGTTTGTGCTCCACATTCGCCTGGCACTGTTCGATTTGACCATTTTGACTGCGCACCGCCAATTCCAATTGCGAGAAAAAGCCCTGAAAATTGCGGTATAAATCCGCTTTGACCCCTTTTTGCGCCACCTGCTGCCATTGTTGCTGATATTCCTGCTGATATTGTTCTAGCATATTGCGCTGTTGCTGCGCTTGCTCCAGCTGTTTCATGGCATGTGCCAATACTTGCATGGCCGTTTCAACTTCGTCTGCGGCCAGCTGGTTGAGCAGCGTCAGTGTTTGTGTCGACTGTTTCGCCATTTGTCAGCCCCCGTCAGGCGATGGTATTGGCCAACTGTTGCAGGCTGTCCTGCATGTAGGCACATTCGTCTATGTCCTGCTGCAAGAAGGCATTGATCTGGTCGCGTTTGTTAATCGCAATATCCAGCATGGGGTCAGACCCCGGCTGGTAGGCGCCCACGGCGATCAGATCCTGGTTACGCAAGTAGCGTGAATAGAGCTGTTTGAGCAAGCGCGCCGCCTGCTGATGTTCTTTGCTGGTGATATTGTGCATGGCGCGGCTGATGGATTGCTCGATATCAATGGCCGGGTAATGGCCGCTCTCTGCCAGGCTACGGTTAAGCACGATATGCCCGTCAAGAATCGCCCGCGCCGAGTCGGCAATCGGGTCCTGCTGGTCATCGCCCTCGGTCAGCACGGTATAAAACGCCGTAATCGACCCCTCGCCCCTGGCACCGTTTCCGGTGCGCTCTACCAGTGCTGGCAGCTTGGCAAACACTGAAGGTGGGTAGCCTTTTGTCGCCGGTGGCTCACCAATCGCCAGGGCAATTTCACGCTGTGCCATGGCATAGCGGGTCAATGAATCCATAATCAGCAGCACGTTTTTGCCCTGCTGGCGGAAACGTTCAGCAATGGCCGTGGCATAATTGGCGCCCTGCAAACGCATCAGTGCAGACACATCGGCCGGGGCAGCCACCACCACAGACCGTGCCAGGCCTTCGGGGCCTAAAATCTGTTCAATAAATTCCTGCACTTCACGACCCCGCTCACCGATCAGGCCGACGACAATCACATCGGCCGTGGTATAGCGGGCCATCATACCGAGCAACACACTCTTACCCACCCCTGAACCGGCAAACAAACCCAGGCGCTGGCCGCGGCCCACTGTCAGCATGGCATTAATGGCACGCACGCCGACATCCATCGTATCTTCAATCGGTGCCCGCATGAGCGGGTTAATCACGCGGCCATTTAATGGCGCGGTATCGTCGGTTAAAATCGGCCCCAGGTTATCCAGCGGGTTACCGGCTGCATCCACCACACGGCCAAGCAAACCATCACCCACCGGAAAGTGGCGGGCACGATCTTGGGCACGGCGGCGTGGAGGACGGCCAAACTGCGGTTTAGGCAAGGTCTCTGTGACTTCCATGCTGAAGACTTTTGCGCCAGGCACCACTCCATCGACAGCGGTTTGTGGCATGAGTAGCAAATGTTCGCCATCAAACCCGACCACTTCGGCTTCTACCCGGCCACCATCTTGCATGGGGATAAAACAGGCACCGCCAATCGGCATTTTGATCCCGGTCGCCACCATCACCAGGCCGGTGACCTTGACAATACGCCCGGCAACCTCCAGGGGTTCAACCAGGTGAATCAGTTCTTTACAGTCTTTGAGGTAGCTTTGCCAGCGCTGATTATGCACATTGTCAGACACGGTCTGGCTGGCTTGAGTATGTGTTGGCGCAGTCGGTTCTGGCGCGGGAGCAGACGTTTCAGTGAGTGCAATTGCGGCTTCAGGGAGTGCGTTGCCGTCGGGCTCAGTGACCGCAGACGGTGGAGTGGTGGCTGTCATGGTTGACTCGATGATCCAGAATACAAAGGGTGGTCACATTACTCGCTGGTGAGTGGCTTGTGCCAGTCATCAAAACGAGACAATCCTTGCACGAGCCGTTTCCAGCGCATTTCATTGGTTGCATCAATCTGGTTCTCTGCTGTTTCTACCAGGCAGCCGCCGCGTTCAATCTGGGCATCTTCAACCAGTTGCCAGCCCTGCTCTCTTAACTCTTCGCCAATATGGCTGCGTAGCACTTTGGCATCGTCATGATTAACCACCAATCGTGCGGGTTGTTTTACCTGGGGTAAATAATGCATGGCATCGAGCACCACCGGAATCACCGCTTGCGGGTCTACCTGCAATTTGGTTTTCATCATG
>CAKZJM010000249.1 GCA_936943315.1 uncultured Methylophilus sp.
CTTTGGTCTTTGACCTGTGGGTTATCTGCATTACCCAGATTGCTAGCATCATGATTGACGCTATCCTGGTAGCCGCCGATGGGGCCTTTGTCAGTACGACTTTGCTGCCTATCCACTTGAGGACTTTTAGAAGTGCCTAACGTTGCGGCGTCATCTTTGCTTTCAGCCGCATAAGAAGACGCTGTTGAGATCACGGAAACCAATAATGCAATCAGTAATTTGTTCATTTTTGCATCCTTAAATAAAAGTGAGTGTGCATTAAGCGAGGGGTGCTTAAAGCAGGTTGCTTTATTTAATAATGCGTTGAATAACCAGCCTATCAGGTCTAGGCTTATTTGCCTGTAGGAGACGACTGCCAAGGCCCTTCCACAATACCCTTGTCTATTGGCATCCACTCAATGAATTGAATTGTGTAAGATCAATTGATAGCTGACCAATCGACCAGCGATTGTAAATCCTGGTAGATGGGCACCTCAGGGGTCACGTCTAAGATGCCTCTGTCAATCATCATGACGGCACGCTGACAACCATCCTTTTTATTGCCTTGACCTATCCAATCAGCCAGGGTGCCCTCGGCTTCTTTACGCACAATGGAGGAATACTCTTTGAGTACTGCATTCTTGGCGACATTGCCGCCTGAAGCAAACGCGGCCTCCATTTTCTTGGCAACGTATTTGGTTGAGGCCTGGTAGTACTTTGCATTCCGCTCCTGCCAGATGTTGACATACTCTCTCGGCGTTTCCAGCCGCCCAAGCAGACCCAGGCACTCGATGCCTACGCGTCCCACGACAAAATGCGCTGCGCCCACAAACGCCGAAGCAATATTTCTAGCGTCGGACTCTAAAACATCAGTGTCCTGCGCCCTGGCCTTATCCGTCAATAAAATCAGTAACAGGCAGGTGAGAAGCATGTTTTTCATAAAGGTTTGCTTTAAAAAAGTGAGTGAAGCCTACACGAATGCACTAGCCGCTGGATTCAGCAGAAAATCATACCTCAGCTATGGGTCTTGTTTATGAATCCCCTTCAGCCAACGCTTCCACAGCGCCCATAATAAAAGCCAGACGACGCCAATGACGCTGATCAGGAAAAAAATGGCAGATAAAGGCACAAGTGGCGGGGTTTGCGGCTCAAGCGCCAACCCGCTCTTAAGCTTTTCAGGCAACGGGTTGGGCGTGACCGGAATGATTTTCCACTGGCTTCTCTCCGCCGGGGCCTGTTGCAGGTATTGACCAAAACTGTAAACCGGCGCCAGACCAAAGGCACGGCTGGAGGGAATTTGCGGGATGCGCACAAAATAAATGGCTTGCAGTTGTTGCGGCATCCCTTGCATGGTCGCAGAGGTGAGGTTATGTGGGTCGCCTGATTGTGCAATCTTGAGCAGATCATTGCCTACCGCATCAAAGGCCACCGCGGGAAACAGCCTGGTCATTTCAGTATTCAGGTAATCATAAATCGCCCGCCCTTTTTGCAGGCTACGCTCAGTCGCAGCCACATACCAATAGGCGGCACTGGCTTTAAGCATGCTTTCTACACCACGCAGGGGCACTTGCCAACCTAGCTGGCGCAAGCTGTCTATGCTAATGCCGGCGCAATTCTCCAGCGCATGGTCATACACAAGGTCGTGATGGTAAAAGTGCTGCATGACACGGTTGTTCAGGGCCTGTATCTGCTGGGGAATCTCCGGCTGGTTGAATACCGCAACCAGCATGTAAGAGGGACGGTAAAACGCCTGGCCGCTATTGAGGTCGCCCATGTATTTATCAAAGGGCGTCACACCGGCGATGATGCCTTTTTCACTATTGGTGGCCAGGTTGTAATAATTATTCACCAGCCATGTGCCATAGTCGCCCTCTTTGCCGACGACGCCCGTCGCCAGCGCAAAATGTCCGCCATGCGCCTCATCGTCATCGCCTTGCGCGCCATTGAGCAAGATGCCCAAGGCTGGTTTTCCGGCAGATTGCTGCGCAATGCCCGGTGATTTTTCCCATAACAAGCGGCTTTGGTAAGCACTGCGAGCCCCGCCCTGCTCAAACTGCACCAGCGTTTGCAGGGTTTCAGTGCCGTGCAAAGGCTGCTGAGCGGCGGCTAAATCGAGCCTGAACGCTTTGGGCCACACCGTGCGTATGACCAGGGTGCGATCTTCTAACTTGCCACGGATAGAAACCGCCAAACCGTTAAGAAAATCATTGGTATCGGCGTTCCAGTAAGACCGGTTAGTGGCTATTTTAGGCACCAGCTTCACACCCAACCGCTCGCCCTCGGCGGAGGTTGCAACTGTCGCGTTGGCATTGAGTGTCATCTGCGGCCAATATTGGCTGGAACCCGTCCACACCAGCTCGGGCAGTGCGTTCGCATCCAACGCCTCAGTGTCGTCTGCGCCGCGCTTGTTTAACGCGATATGTGATACAGGCAAGCCAGGTTGAGGGACGGCAACAATTTCATTGTGGAAGTACCACAGGGTTTGTGGCAGCAGCGTGCACTGCGGGCAAGCGCCTTGCATGGTTTGAAACTGTGATTGCGTATACAGCCCGAGGTTATCTAAGCTGGCGTCCGCGTGCACAAAGGAGGTGACCAGGCTTAAGCCTACACCAAACAGTCGCCGCATGCTTAGCCCCTTAAACCCAGCACATAATCACGCGCACTATGCCAGTATTCCGGCTGGCGGAAACACAGGTAAACCGCCACCAGGACATTCACAGCCGCGGTAATCATGAATAATTGGGGAATACTCACCCCCATGCCAAACAGCCAGACGGAAAACCCGGCAGAAAGCACCATAAATAAGGCGTTCATAATATTGTTGGCCGCAATCACACGCGATTGATAGCCAGCCTCTGCCCGGCTTTGTAGCAAGACGTACAGGGGCACAATATATAGGCCGCCGCATATCCCAAGCAACGCGACATCCAGCAACATATGCCAGTATTCAAATCCACCCAAGGCATGCAAGGTGAGTGCCGGATTAGCCAGCAATTGCTGCTGAATGTCGCTGGTCACATACGCAAAATCCCAGGTAAACACTGACATCCCCAGCGCGCCCAGCATGACCAGCCCCAGCTCCTGCTGGCCTTTAGAGAGTTTCTCGCACCACATTGAGCCCACCCCTACCCCGACAGAAAAAATGGAGAGCAGGCTGATAAAGTCACACTCACTGCCTTGCAGGACGTGCTTGGCCAGGTTAGGAAACTGCGCGAGTAAGGTGGCTCCAAAAAACCAGAACCATGAAATCGCCACAATGCCCACCCACAAGGTTTGTTGCGCCCAAAAAGTCCGCACATTTTTAATGGTCTCGGTGACCGGATTCCAGTTAATTTTGATGTCTGGCACAGGCGCGGGTGACAATGGAATCGCACGGCTCAAGTGATAGCCGGAGACGGCAATCAGCAGCACGCTCAAGCTGGTAAACAAGGCATGCTGCTCCAGACTGCCCAACCAGGCACCCAACACTTGGCCCAGCAAAATGGCAACAAAACTGCCCATCTCCACTAGTCCGTTACCTGCCGTCAACTCATTTGGCCGTAAATGCTGGGGCAAATAAGAATATTTCACCGGCCCAAACAAGGTCGAGTGCACCCCCATCAAGAACAACGCCAGAGACAGCATCAACAGGCTGCGGCTTAAAAAGCCGATGCTGGCAAACAGCATGATGCAAATCTCCAGTAGTTTTACCAAGCGGATAATCTGCGATTTTTCATATTTATCTGCCAACTGTCCGGCAGAAGCCGAAAACAGGAAAAACGGCAAAATAAATACCCCGGGCAGCAAAGTCGCCAGTGTCGCGCCGTCCAGCGTGGTCAGGCTGGCGGTATTAAAAGCCACCTGCGTAATCAATGCGGTTTTAAACACATTGTCATTAAAGGCCCCCAGGCCCTGGGTCCAGAAAAAAGGGCCAAACCGTTGCTGGCACAGTAAAGTGAATGGATTGTTCATGCCGCTTTTTCCGCCATGTGTTTCAAGGTGACATAGTCGGTTTTGCCCGTACCCAAGAGCGGGATTTGTTCGACAACGATGATTTTGCGGGCGATCGCAATTTCTGGCGAACCCAGGTTTTTGGCCACAATCTGCAAGTCCTCACGCTTGAGTTTGTCATCGGTGGTAAACAACACAATGCTTTCGCCGCGGCTGGCATCTGCCACGGTGGTGGCCGCGTGCTCAAACTCAGGGGCGGCCGTGTGAGCTATTTTCTCTACCACTTCGAGCGACACCATTTCACCAGCCACTTTGGCAAACCGTTTAACGCGCCCTTTGATGTGTATAAAGCCTTCGGCATCAATTTCGACCACGTCACCCGTGTCATACCAGCCATCCTTGGACGAAACAAGCACGCCAGGATTGTCATACAGGTAATAGCCTTGCATGATGTTGTCGCCCTTCACGTGCAGCAGCCCCCCATTTTCGATGCCAGGGACTGGCGTCAATTTGTGTTGAATACCTGGGAAAAACTGGCCAACGGTGCCATGCCGGTTAGCCATGGGCGTATTGGCGGCCACCACAGGCGCACATTCGGTCGTGCCATAGCCTTCGAGGATACGGATGCCAAATTTTTCATGGTAGATTTTGCGCACTTCTTCATTGAGCTTTTCGGCCCCGGCAAAAACCACGCGCAATTTATAAAAGTCATAGGGATGTGCGTATTTGGCGTAATTGCCCAAAAAGGTGCTGGTAGAGAAAAAGACCGTGCAGCCCTTGTCGTAAATCACTTCAGGAATCAGCTTGTATTGCAGCGGCGACGGGAACAGAAGGATGGGAATCCCGTTCAGCAATGGCAATAAGGCCCCGGTAAACCCAAACGCATGAAACAGGGGCAAAGCCATCATGAATTTATCTGCCGGACTGAAATCCAACATGGCCAAAATCTGGTGGGTATTGGCCAGGATGCTTTTATGGCTGTGCACCACGCCTTTAGGCTTGCCTTCTGAGCCGGAGGTAAACAAGATGACTGCTGTATCCTCAGCGACAGCGGGCTCCATGGCCGCGCGCGGATATAACAAGGCATAGCCCATCAGCCAGGCCCGGTCCAGCATGCCAAACTGGCTGCGTAAATCTTCCAGGTAAACAATATTCAAATCGCTCATCTGTGCCACGGTTTCTTGCAGCTTGGCAGCTTCAATAAAGGCACGCGAAGTAATGACCGTCTTAATTTTTGCCGCAATACAGGCATTGCGCATGCCCTCCGCGCCTGCGGTATAGTTGAGCATGGCCGGGATACGTTTGAATGCGGTCATGCCGAGCACCAGCGCCAGTGTGTTGGTGACATTCGGCATCAGTACGCCCACCACTTCATTTACCTCGCTGATTTTGCTGGCAATGCGCCCCAGGGCAAGGCTGCGTTTGAGCACTTCCTGGTAGGTATCTTCTACCTGGTTCATATCTTCAATAATCCGAGTCTTGGCGCCGTACTTCTCCATGGCATCCAGCAAGGCTTCAAACAGCGTTTTGCTTTGCTGTGTTTTAAACAACATATGCTGCATGATGTTGCGCATGGCTTCGCCTGCAATACGGCGGCGCTGTTTGGCGGTCAGCGGCGCGTGATGCCCATGTGGCGGATCAATCCGGATCTCGGTCGTGGGCAAAATTTTCAGGGTCACGCTAGGAAGCAGCTTGCGCGGATGTGCATCAGACAAGCGGCCAAAATAAGACTGCGCCGCACCCTCCACCCGCACCGGCAGGATTTTGACGCCCGTTTTTGCCGCGACAAAGCCAGGGCCATCGTAGACCTTCATCAAGGCCCCGGTCAGCGTAATACGGCCTTCGGGGAAAATCACCACATTTTCGCCAGCATTGAGGCGCTGGATCACCTTTTTCATGGCGAGCGGGCTGGCTGGGTCTACCGATAAATGGGGCGTCATTTTGAGCCACATTCTGAAAAAGAAATGTTTTAACACACCGGTATGCACGACAAAGGTGGCTCGTTTAGGTAAAAACAGGCCCAGTAACAAGCCATCCAGAAACGATTCGTGGTTGGCAATAATTAGCAGCCTGTCTTCAGCGGGCACATTTTCCAGCCCGGTAACACGCACGCGGAACAGTAAACGGCAAATTCCTCTTAATACACTGACCAGCATTGTTTCACTCCCTGTCCAAATTCTTTTTTATATTTCGTCTTTAATATACTCAAGCACATTGTGTAGCGCTTGTTGCATGAAGGCCTTATTCACCCAGAAGTAAACTTCGCGCCCTATTTTTTCACTCTGCAAGGCACCACCACGTTCTAGCACTTTTAAATGATGCGTCACCGCCGTGCGGCTCAATTGCGAGCCCTCGACAATTTGCAGGATGGTCAACCGCTCGTTTTTTTCAAACGAGAGCAAGATCCGCTGCCGGTGCGCATCTCCCAAGGCCTCAAACAGGGCTGAAATGTCTGTCCATGCGTCTGGAATGTGGGTGACTGTTTTCATATAACTAAATAATTAGTTATTTAGTTTATTTTGTCAAGCTATTTGTCAACGTTAGTCCGTCCTTTATCCAGGTTTCATTAAACCATCATTTAGCAGGCCATGCCGAGCGATAGACTGTGAAGAAACTCAAAATAACATCATCAGGGAATTTAAAAATGTTCAGACGGACCGCGTTGATCTCATTGATGGCAGCCATGCCTTTAGCCGCGCAGGCCAATACAGTCATCAGCCTTGCCAGCACCACTTGCAGTGGCTCATTGTCTATTTCATCACTGGCGGGCGCTTCGCTTAGTTGCGCTGGTAACCTGAGCTTGAATGGCGGATCGATAAACTCTGATGCGAGTATCTTGATTCGCGCAGACGGCGATTTACTTCTTGAGAATCTTTACCTGACGGCCCCGGAAATTTCCTTTTCCAGCCTGAGTGGCACCCTATACATGGGGAGCTCCGTCAATATTCAAACACGGCAAAATCTTAATCATCCGAGCAGTCCTCTGCTGATTGGTGCGCAACTAATTAAACAAGACATTCATTGGAACAGTTTTAATATCGGCCTGAATCCAGGCAGTAATATTCAGGTCAACGTGCCATCGACATACAATGGTGTGGCGGAAAGCGTGACGGATGCAGGTCAGGTGGTGATCAAGGGAAATGGCATCAAGCTCACCTCGGCCGTGTTAAATACGCCGACCAGTGTAACGTCGGTGCCTGAAGCAAATACTAGAGCAATGGTGTTGTTAGGCCTGGGCTTGCTGGCACTGAGACGCAAACATTTTTGATACTGAGCAAAAGGCTCTGCGTCTAAAGACTCAAGAGCTAGAAGTGGCTTTTTAAGAGATCCAGCATGGCGGGATCCCCAGACACGCCACTGCTATAAACGGTCAAACTCGCGGCTTTGGCCTGCTCGGCAATGCGCGCGTGATTGACAAACAAGGGGGTGGCTTGCAGCCATTGGGCCCCTTGCGCCAGATCGAGGAGAAAACGCAACGCTTCACTGCTGGTCACGACGATACCCTGCAATTTGCCTGCATCATAAGCCTGCGCCAGCACGTTGGCATCGCTTTGAGGATTGACGCGGCGGTAACATTCGCCAAACACCACTTCAGCGCCCCGCAGCTTTAAGGTGTCGGCCAACACTTCGCGTCCGCCCACTCCGCGTACGATCAACACACGCTGGCCTTGCATCTGCTGTAAGGCAGGCAGTGCCAGCAAAGCCTCGCTGTCAAACCGTTCCGATGGCGTCAATACTTCTGCAATACCAAACTCTTGCAGACTGGCTGCAGTGGTCGGGCCGATGGCGGCAAACTTTAATTGCGGTGGAATCCCTGCCTGTTTCAGCAAAGGCATGCCGTGTTGCACGGCATTACTGCTAATAAACACCGCCCAGTCAAACTGGCTTAGTCGGTTGATAGCGGCATGAAAATCATCCAGGTTTTCCAGGCCTTTGATATCCAGCAATGGAAAGGAGATGACTTGCCCGCCCTCAGCCGTAATCGCCGCCGTCAGCTTGGTAGCCTGCTCGGGCGGCCGTGTGACGGCGATATGCACGCCATCTAGCGCACCCACAGAAGGCGAGGTCATTTCAGGCCATCCAGCGCGGCAAGAATTTTATCGGCCCCACGTGAAACCAGTTGTAACGCCAATTGCTGGCCCAGCTTTTCAGCCTCAGCGGCGTTGCCGGTCACGGTTTCCTTGAGCATTTGCTGGCCATCTACGCTGGCGACAAAGCCTTGCATGGTAATGGTGTCACCCTGCTTGGTAGCGTAAGCCCCCAGAGGCACGGTGCAGCTACCCGCCAATGCGCGGCTGAAACCGCGTTCGGCTTCCACACACAACTGAGTATCCACGTGATTCAACGGCGCCAACACCTCGATCAAGTCATGGCGGCTGGCATTGATTTCGATGCCCAATGCGCCCTGCCCCACGGCCGGAATGCTGTCTGCCGGGTCAATAAAGCCTTTGATACGGTCACCTAATTCCAACCGGATCAAGCCTGCCGCGGCCAGAATAATGGCTGCATATTGGCCTTCGTCCAGTTTACGCAAGCGGGTTTGCACATTGCCACGCAAAGATTCGATTTTTAAATGCGGGA